>JAGQMJ010000020.1 GCA_020428685.1 Candidatus Kaiserbacteria bacterium | reverse complement strand
TTTAAATTATCTACATAGGTGACTATGTAACGAGTTGCAGGAATTTACCCTAGGAATGGGGTAAATTCGCAACAAAGTAATAAATGAACAAAGGAGCGTAAGCGACTATTGTGAATTTAGTTCTGAATTTACGCCGTTCCAAGCGTAAATTCCTAGAACGGGTAGAGTGCTTACTAAATAAAAAAATGCGTTCGAATCGAACGCATTTTTTTATTTCTTCTGCTTATATACAGTGTGCTTTTTGGCAACTGGGTTGAATTTGGTTGTTTCGTACTTCTTGCTCGGATCCTTCTTGTTTTTGTTGTTGTACCGTGTGTAGTAAACATGACCTTTGCCAACGCCTTTTTCATCGCCTGCTGAGACCATTTTGATTAGTAAATCCTGTGACATAGTGGCAGAATTCTAGCAAAACAAGTAGAAAAGTCAATGTGTCAAATATAGTTCACAATAATTAATTGGTATACACAACAACATCCTCGGTTAGAGCTACTGAGAGTGTTATCATAGGGACAGCTAAACGCGACATAATGGTGCACGAAATTGCGTGAAGTGTGTAACCTTTCATGAGAGTACTTACTTTTGGCTGGGAATTCCCGCCTTCAAAAAATGGTGGACTTGGAGTGGCGTGCTTCGGTCTAACAAGAGAGCTTCTACACAAGGGTGTCGAGGTCATTTTTGTTCTCCCAAAAACTCAAGATACTATGGGTGATGCACAATTTCGTTTTGCTGATGATGAGCGTCTTCTCAAGGTCAGGCACACTGACGCTCTTTTGAAGCCGTATCAGCAAGCTGGTAGTACAGTGGATGTGATTGTCGGATATGACAAAAACGGCAAAGCTATCATCCGTTCTCGCACTATCATTGAAGAGGTTCACCGCTTTGCACATCAGGCGGCCCTTATCGCCCAAGAAGAAGATTTTGATATTATTCACGCTCATGACTGGACTTCATACTTGGCAGGAGTGGCGGCCAAGATTGCGAGTGGGAAGAAGCTGATATTGCATGTGCATGCTACTTCATTCGATCAGGCAGCGAGTGATAATGTAGACCCAGCGATTTATAAAATTGAAAAGGAGTGTTTTGATGTGGCCGACAAAGTCGTGGCGGTTAGTCAGTACACCAAGGATATTATTGTACGGAAGCATCATGTCTCGCCAGACAAGGTAGAAGTGGTACACAATGGCTGTGATACTCACGAACCAGAACGCTTACCTCCGACTCTGCAGGAGCTCAAGAAGCAAGGCAAAAAAATCGTCCTTTACCATGGGCGCATCAGTATTCAGAAAGGAGTGGATTATTTTGTGCAGGCGGCCAGGCGTGTGGTAGACGCTGACTCAAATGTTATTTTTGTTATTTCTGGATGGGGAGACATGATTACTCAGGTGATAGAGCAAGTAGGAAGAATGGGTCTTTCCGAAAACGTCCGCTTTGCAGGGGCTTTGTGGGAGTCTGATAGAGACAGGATGTATCAGAGTGCAGATATTGTAGTGATGCCGTCGGTTTCAGAGCCGTTTGGCTTGGTGCCACTAGAAGCTTTGCAACACGGTACACCGTCGATTATCACAAAACAATCAGGAGTGGCGGAGGTTATTACTCACGTCTTGAAAGTGGATTTTTGGGATATTGAAGAAATGGCCAATCAGATTTTGTCGAGTTTGCGTTACCCGACCATTCGTCACCAGATGGTTACAGAAGGGAAGTTGCAGATGCAGGGAATGGCATGGCGTTTTGCTGCGGCTAAAATTGAACGTATCTATAGAAGTTTGTTACAATACATAACAACGTAATATGCTTACTGTTTGTCCTTATTTTCATGTTCATCAACCATACCGAGTCAAGCGGTATAAGGTATTTGATATCGGTAATGACACAGAATACTTTAATGACAACAGCGAAACGGATTTAAATAACCGTCGCATAGTAGAAAAGGTGGCTGAAAAATCCTATCGTCCAACCAACAAAATTCTCAAGGAGCTACTCGACAACCACCCTGAGTTTCGCTTCAATCTCTCTTTCTCGGGCACTGTGCTGGATCAGTTCGAGGCTTATACACCGGATGTACTTGAGTCTTTTCAAGAATTAGTGGCTACCGGTAGGGTGGAGATTTTGGCCGACACTTACCATCACTCGCTGGCATTCTTTTACTCAGTTCCAGAATTCAAACGACAAGTAGAAAAGCACGAACGTCGTATCAAGCAGCTTTTTGGAGTGAAGCCGCGAGTCTTCCGCAACACCGAGCTCTCTTACCGCAATGACCTAGCCAAGTGGTGTGAAGATAATGGCTATCTCGGTATCATGGCTGAAGGTTGGGAAAAGTATCTGGGATGGCGAAGTCCCAACTACCTATATCGGCCAGCCGGATGCTCCAAGATTAAAGTTTTGTTGAAGAATTATAAACTATCAGACGATATCGCTTTTCGCTTTGGTAACAAAGAATGGGCTAGTTGGCCACTCAATGCTGAGACATATGCGAGCTGGATTCATTCACATCACGGCAATGGTCAGACTATCAATCTCTTCATGGATTACGAGAGTTATGGCGAGCATCAGTGGGAAGATACTGGTATCTTTAATTTCCTTCGAGCTATGCCAGAGATGGTGATGCGCCACCCTGACACCAGCTTCAAGACAGCTACCGAGACAGTAGAAAGTTATGAGCCGACTGGCGAGTACGATGTACCTGAGATCCTTACCTGGGCCGACACAGACCGTGACTTGACCGCTTGGACTGGCAACGATATCCAGCGCGATGCTATCGCAGCCACCTATCGTATGGAAGAGGCGGTAATGAAGACACGTAAGCGTGACCTGATAGAAACTTGGCGTAAGCTTCAGACTTCAGACCACTTTTATTACATGTGTACCAAATGGTCCAATGACGGAGATGTTCACGCTTACTTCAGTCCGTACAAATCCCCATATGACGCTTATATCGCCTTTATGAATGCACTCAGTGACTTACAATTAAGAGTAAATCACGCTGCGGCAGAAAGGGAGGAGAAAGATAGATTAAAACAGGCGACCGTAGCGAAAGAAAAACCGACAGATACACAAGAACCAGAAACGATAGAAGATGAAGAGGAAAAAGTAGTGGAGAGACCAGTTGAAGAAGTGAAGCAGTCACCAAGACGCTGGTGGGAAAAAATTATAAACGCGTTACCGTTCTTTAATCAAAAAAGACAAGGAGGAATAAGTTCTTAAAATATGCCAACAAAAAAAATCACAAAAAAAGCCGTAGTGAAAAAAGCAGCTAAAACTACACCAAAAAAAGTAACCAAGAAAACAGTGGCTAAAAAAGTAGTGAAAAAAGCAACCAAGAAAGCAGTAAAGAAAAGTGTGTCTAAAAAGCCGCTCGTCTACGCAGCAGACAGTGTTTCTTTCTGGGTGATTGATGGTCAGATTTTGAATAGCCTTGTGGCACTTAGTGACGCATTTTCTGGAATGAACAAAGATGTTTATTCTTATCACGCTGCAAAAGTCCAAAACGACTTCTCGAGCTGGGTGTCTGCAGTCTTGGGTGACGATGAATGTGCTGGTGATTTAGAAAAAGCTGGTACAGCTAGTGCAGCAAAAGCAGTCGTTGTAAAACACCTAAAGAAGTACACTATTTAATTTATGGCTCGCTCTGTCACTATTGGAAACGGAAAGATGCTGGTTGGCTTGGACATGCGTGGGCAGGTGCGGGATTTGTATTTTCCTTATGTCGGTGAGGCCAACCACGTAAGTGGAGCAAGTGGCAACCATGTGCACCGTATTGGAGTATTTGTTGATGGTCGGATCTCTTGGCTGGATGACCCTGCATGGCGCATCACTTCTGGAGCAGAAGAAGATACTTCAATCGGCTCCATGTTTGCCGAAAATCAAGAGCTCGGCATTACTATCGCTAGTCGTGATGCTGTTCACAATGAAGAGGATATTTTTTTAAGGCATTTTGTAATCCATAATCACCGTGCCGAAACTCGTAATATAAAATTGTTCTTGGCTCAGCAATTCAGAATCTTCGAGTCAAGGCGAGGTGATACTGGTTTTTATGATCCGCGAGTAAAGGCTGTGATTCACTACAAGGGTGAGGTTACGATTCTTGCCAACGCGATGAGTGGAAAACAGTCTTTTCAAGAATATAACATTGGCCTCTTTGGAATCGAAGGTAAAGAGGGGACTTACTTAGATGCTAATGATGGAGTGTTGGAAAAGAATCCAATTGAGCATGGTTCGGTGGATTCGGTTCTCGGTTTGTCATTTTCGATTGCTGGACATTCGTCTCAGGATGCTTACTACTGGATAGTGTGTGGTAGGTCTGTGGCTGATGTGCATACACTAGACGAGTTGGTGCTGAAGGAAGGGCCAGACAGACTGATAGCTTCAACTGAGGCGTACTGGAAAGCGTGGGTAAATAAGGAAAAGCTTGATTTGTCTATCTTGCCAGTAGAGCTTCAGACTTTGTACCGGCGTTCTTTGATGGTGATGAGGGTTCATACAGACAACCATGGCGGAGTCATCGCTTCGAGCGATACCGACATGCTACATCACGGCCGAGATACTTATAGTTATGTTTGGCCCCGTGATGGAGCGATTATTGCGCATACTTTTGATAAGGCTGGGTACCGAGATGTTGCGTTGAGATTTTATGAATTCATGCAGCGCTGCTTGGAGCCAAATGGATACCTGATGCACAAGTACCGCAGTGATGGAGTATTAGGAAGCTCTTGGCATCCATGGATAATCAACGGCGAGCCAAGGCTACCGATTCAGGAAGATGAGACAGCTACCGTTTTATACATGCTGTTTGATCACTACGAACGCTACCACGACCTTGAGTTCGTTGAGTCGATGTACAATACATTTATTGAGCCGGCGGCTGAGTTTATGTGCGATTATATTGAGTCTGAGACTGGCTTGCCACAAGCCTCCTTTGACCTTTGGGAAGAAAAGTATGGTACTTCTACATACACTGCAGCTTCGGTCTATGGTGGTCTGATGGCAGCGGCAAAGTTTGCGACACTGCTCGGAAAAGACCAGTCTTCTCGCACTTACCAAGCTATCGCAGAGAGAATGCAAACTGCTATTGGAAAGGTTTTGTTTGATGAAGAGCAGGGGATTTTTGTAAAGCAAGTATTGCATACACCAGATGGAGAACTGAAATATGATAAGACTTTGGATACAAGTAGTCTATACGGATTGCTGTTGTTTGGAGTATTTGATATTGAAGATGAAAAAATAAAACGCATGGTTAGTGCGGTAGAGGAACGTCTTCAGGTACGAGGAAATAGTAAAGGTTTTGTGCGCTACGAGTGTGACGCGTACTACAGAATGCAAGATGCAGAGTCCCCAAATCCGTGGGTGATTACTACTCTCTGGATTGCGCAGTATTACATCATGGCAGCCAAGACTTTAGCTGATTTGAAGTATCCGCTGGAGTTGCTCGAGTGGACATCGTCACATGCAACTAGCGGCGGAATTTTGGCTGAGCAGATGCATCCAGACACAAGAGAGCAGCTCTCGACAGCACCTCTTGTGTGGAGTCATGCTGAGTTTGTTTTGGCGGTACAGGCATATCTAGATAAGCTAAAGGAGCTGCAAGAAAAAGAATAGGTAAGGTAGGCGAATGCTTAGTATTCAATAGTCCAAGAATCAGAATCGGCTTCATAAGAGCCGATTTTTGTGCGGTGGATGTGCCATGCGAGGCCATAAGTGCCTAGTTTATCGGCGATAACAGTCGCTAAGGTGCGCATATAAGTGCCAGAGGAAGCGATGCATTTAAAATGTAAAATGGTGTAGCTTTGTGGCAAACTTTCGTCGTTACGGATATTTTCCCAGTCTGCTCGCACGTCGACTCGTCTGAAATCATTGCCGAGAGCTTTTCTGGCTTCGGTGACTGGAGGGATAGAATTTACTTTCAGTAGCGCTTGTTCGACTAAGTCAGCTCTAGAGATAGTCTCTGTGTTGGTATGCTTGAGTGAATAAACGTGTGACTTTTTGGTCGGTATTTTTATTTCGTGTAGGCGGTTTTCCAGGGTCCACATATGTAAAGGTTTGCCTTGGATTGTCTTGGCTGAAAAATGTGGGTAGTGGAGTTCGATAGAACCAATCAGTTCGTTGGTTATTTTATTTATTATTGTCTCGCCAGAGCAGCCGGCCACGTCTTCTTCAGCTCCGCTACGCTCCGCTAGGCCAAGTCCTACAACCGCTGGAGACGCGGCCGGTTGCTCTGATAAGGTGGGAGTCTCAAGTCGTCCCAATACATCGTGGGTATCGGAGCCGATACCTAGTAGCACAGAGAATTCATACTCCTTGTCGAGTCCATGGTAGTTGGTCTGGTTTTTACATTCTTCTCCGAGTAGTATGAGTAGCTTACCTGAAGCCATTGGGTCGAGTCGGCCGGCATACGCCATTGCAACACCCTCCAGCTCTTTGTGTTTGGCACGGTAATCTTCAGCACATGAAAGCGGGGTTTCGCCAACGGCCTTGTCTAGGGTGATATACTTCTTCATAAGGCACATAATTACACGTTTCTATGAATGAGTCGAATCTAGACAAGAGAAGGTTTGTAAAAATATACTACGACGGTGATTGTGGTTTTTGTTTTCGCGGAGTCCATCTATTGCGAAAGTTTCTTCTGGTTAAGGATTGTGAGATTATCTCAGGTCAAACTGATTCAGATATTTATAAAATAATGCAGGCTGAAGATTCCTGGGTGGTCACAAACAAGAACGGTGATAATTACACAGGCTTTATGGCTGGTGTGGAGCTTGCCAAATATTCACCAATTTTTAAATGGTTCACACCTCTGGCAAGGTTTAAGTTTGTACAAAAAATAGGCGAAAAGTTCTATCGCTATGTAGCAAAAAATAGAGCAAAGATTTGGTTGCCAAAATAAAGCCTATCCAAGAGGCTTTCCGCCTAGGTAGGCATTTACCATCATTAAAAGTATAAAACCAAGCAATGTTAAAACAGCGTATTTCATACGCTGATTATAACAGTAGCTGGGAGTAGACAGGTGAATTATTCACCTAGAATGTCGCTTCCAATAGCACGCTTGGTCAGGTTGCGTAGCTTATCTAGGCCGGCATTTTTGTCTGAATGGAAATCAGGGATGGTTAGCAAGACTGGTAGACTGTTGTCAGAAATCTGCTCCATTGTTTCTGCATCGATTTGCTTCATGAGTGACTCAGTCACACAGATACAAGCAAAAGCAGTATCGCTTTGACGGATTTCAACAATTCTTTGTACAGCTGATGTGACATCGGTTGCTGGAAAAGTCTTGATTCCAACTGCCTGTAGTCCAGAGATTAATTCTGCTGGCCCAACTGCAGCCATTTGGTAGTTGTTAGTAGGCATAGTCGTGTAGTGAGTTACGTACCAAGGCTCTTAATTCTGCTTCAGGCAAACCGACATTGTGAGCAGCGACAATCGTACGTACGAATTGGGTGTGTTCAAGTAGGCTGTAGAAGTAAGCAAAAAGCGGAGCTGGTGAGTGTTGCTTGATAGTGGCACGCTTTAGAGTCTGAGCTAGGAAGTTGTCAGCGGCTCGGTCAATACCTGAGAAATCATGAGCTTCCTTAAACTTGGTCAAAGCATCTTGCCAAAGTGACTGGCCGCCAAAACGGTAAAGTCTGGCTAGGACAGTGTCTAGCGATTCTAGTCCAGCTTTAGACATCGATCCGCCAGGGACAAATTTGCCAGAAACAATAATCGCCTCACTCTCAGTGTGTACCAAGCTGCGCAGACGCATGAGTAGGTTGTGTAGGTCGATGACTGTAGTGGTGTACACATTTGCGAATTCATCGTTGGATTCTTTGGCGATGTCTCTTGCGTGGTTTAGGTAAGCGTAGTCTAGATAGTCTTCAAGTGAACCGTTACCGTTTTGAGACTCAGCCGCAGCTAGGTCGTTGGCCAGACGAGTCTCAGTAAACCTTAGACGATTGCTGGTGACTAGTCCGAAGAGCTTAGTTGGATTTATGGTTCCAAGTTGGCTGCATCGCTCAACTATTTCTGCCTCAGTTTCTCCGGCAGCTAGACCTTTTGAAATGATTTTCAAATTGCTGTAGTCGTAACGTAGAAACAGAATGTTGATGGTTTTGTCTGGAGCAAGTTTTGCTAATTGGTTTTTCTGCTCAGTCACAAAAGAATCTAAGCTAGAATTTAGTGACTGGCCAGCATTTAGGTAAGGAGCAAAACAGGTGTCTTGCAAAACCTTGCTTACATCCGCAACTGATTTTGTACCCAAAAGCAGCTCGCGCTGATTGGCAGAGAGCAGTCTGTTCTCAAGCAGGGAGCTGTAGGTCCCAGCGTAAATGTAAGCAGTTTGCATAGATGATTAACGAGTGAGTTTATTAGCAATGTTTACTGATTCTGTATCACGCAGATACTGAATCAGTCCTCTGAATGTGTGATCAGTTTCGGTTTTTTGAGTTTGGCAAACGAAACCTCCTTCCCAGGTTGATTCATTTGTGACTGAAATAGCATCAGCTGGCACACCCTTTTTTTCAAGGAATGAACGAGTAGCATCAGCTTTTTCAGCTGCTACCAAAAATGTGCTTTCGGTTGGGTTGGCTAGCTGAGAAAATTGCTTCTCAAGGAAACTGGTGTATTCAGCATCACTCAAGCCGGCAAGCTGTGAGATTGCTTCGGTAAATACATTTTCTAGCATAGCGTGCTCATGCTCACTCTCGATGAATTGAGCGTGATGACGAGCCTTGGCGTTGATGCGCTCAGCACTCTTTGAAGCGCGTCGAGTACGGTCTGTCTCGGCTTCTTTTTTACGGGCTGCTATAGCTGCTTCATTTTGCTTTACGATTTCTGATACAGCGGCTTCGTTAGCGCTTTTTAAAGTGCTAATTTCAGCATCAGCGTCGCTCCGAATTTTGTTGACAATATCTTGGAGCGCCATAATTAGATAGCTGTAAGAAGAATAAATCCGATCAAGATACCGAAGATAGCCCAAGTTTCGATCATCGCAGAAAGTACGATTGCTTGTGCTGTCAAAGAGTCATCTTTTGCGATAGTTGAGATACCGTTGGCCGCCACTGATCCTTGGAACATTCCTGATAGAAGACCTGAGAAACCAATTGGGATACCAACCATTAGGTACTGCATACCTTGAGCCATTGTAAGAGAAGATTCTACGTCTCCACCTAGTAGACCTGAGAAGTTTAGAATCAAGAAAGCACCTACAAGACCGTAAATACCCTGTGAACCTGGCAAAGCTTGCATCAAAAGAATACGTCCGAATAGTTCTGGTCGTTCTGCAACGACTGCTGAACCTGCTCGTCCAGCGTATCCCATACCAATAGTTGAACCAATAAAACCAAATAGGGCAGAAAGGACTGCTCCAATGAAGACTAATACTTCGGGTGAAAAGAATTCCATAAATAATTGTTTAATACGTTACTAATTTTGTTAATCATCTACACTACACATCCAAGCCTACTTTGAGGAAGGTGGATCGGGCAGAATGATGACGTTTCGTTCTGTTTTTCTAAATGGTACATAGACCCGTCCAGTGTCAGTCGAGAATTTACTAAAGAACTCGACGAATTGCAAACGGGCACTGTTGATGAAGGCTCCGAGTACACTGATGGTGATGTTTAAGGTGTGACCTAGGAATAGAATGATTGCCATTACTAAAGGTCCGATGTAAGGAGTAGCTCCGCCAACGAATTCAGCGATGAGGTTGATAGAGAAGCCGAGGGCGCCGGTTGCGAGACCGAGAGCCAGAAGACGGGAGTAAGACAGTACGTCTGCAAAGTAACCAACTCCGTTGTAGAGTGACAGTACACCAAACAAAAGCTTTGAAAAGATGTTCTTTTCTTTGCGGCCTTGGGTGAGTACTAGTAGCAGAGCTAGTCCGATGAATAGGTTGCTGACATGATTGTCTAGGAAAAGATTTAGATTTCCGCTTAGGTAGCCAGTTGCGTTTAAGACTGCAAGTGCGATTGAGATGAAGACAAGTAGCCAAGGACCGTTATCGAGAATAGCGTCTTTGGTTTCGCCTAGTTTGTACTGTCGAACTAGATTTAGAAATACTCCGTATGAGATATGGATGAAGCCAAGAGCTAGTGATAGGTAGAATACTGGTAGCGGGTCGCTGATTGGATCAAAAACCTGAACCTTGGCTAGGGCTGGGTGGATACTACTTGGGTCGACGCCTAAGTATCCTCCAAAGAGAATACCAGCAAAGAATGAGCCAAAGCCTCCGATAAACAGAAGTGACAAGAGTTGTTTGGTTCCGGCTTCAAGGTGGTACTTCCATAGGACTAGTCCGGTCAATAGCATCAAAGTTGAGCCGTAGCCAACATCTGAAAGACACATGGCAAAGAAGACAAAGAAGAATGGAGCTAGCTGAGGTGTCGGGTCTAGATCTTTGTAGGCAGGAACACCGTACAAGCGAGTGATGGTTTCAAATGGCTTGGTGTGACTGTTGTTTGCTAGTTCTGTCGGTGGTTTTTCTTCACCGTGATCAAGCACTTCAATAGCAGAAGCTGAAAGTGTCTCATAAATATTTTTTTCTAGAGAGGCGTGATCGCGCTTTGGGATCCAAGCGGTGATTACTGACAGCCTTTCGGTTCGGGCGGTTGTTTGTGTAGCTGCATTTCGTTCGTGTTCCCAAAGTGCTAGGTCGCTAGCTTTTTGTAGATTAGAAAACTCTGAGCCAGCAAGCTTGGTGATCTGGGTTTCGATTATTTCGTGGTCACTGACCGACGCAGCAAGAGCGGCTTCAACTCGAGTCATTTCTTCGGCAGCTGTATGTTCAGCGTTTGGAAGTTTTACTACTTCGAGCCCGCTCGTACTAACGATTTCTTCCAGTCGTTCTCGAGCGTCTTTGAGGGCAGTTAGAAGGATGGTTGTTTCTGATACATTCTGTAAAGAAATGGCTTCAGACATTTCACTCTCTGCTCGAGCAGAAAACTTGTTGATGATTCTCTCAGGTCCGCGTAGCGCCAATGTAAAGGTCTGAGCAGTTTCACTAATTTCATTTAAAGGTAGTTCGAGCCTGACCCATTCTCGGATAGTGCGAAGCTCTTGCTCGTACTTTTTCTTATTGCGATCGCTTTCAGCTAGAGCCGCTTGCAGTCTTTCAACGTCTGAGATTGCTTCTTCAGCATCATAAGAGCTGGCTAGTTTTGCTAGTTCTGAAGCAGAGGTGTGAGCTCGGCCACCTTCAAAAGCTCCGCGTAAAAAGTCTCCCTTAACATATGGTTTTAGGAAATTCGTAGCCATGTCTAGGCGAGCTAGTTTTTGTCTGGTTGAAAAATCAGTTTCTTCACCGACTGTGGTGGTTTCTGGTACATCGGCTGCTAGCGCAGAGGCACCAAAATCTTGCAGAATCTTGTATAGACTTTCTGTTTCAGAAACAGGTGCGTATACGCGAATCTTGTGCATTTCAATAACAGCCATAATAGATTATGAAATAAACTTAGCTAAGACTTCCTTTGCAATCTCTCCAGCTACGGATGAATTATCTGAAAAAAACTTTGCTTTTTTCTCTGCTTCAGCCACCACTTTAGCTGATTCAGCTTTTGCTTTTTCGTCTGCAGCAGCGATGGTTTGTTGTTCTTCGGTGCGCAAAGCTTCTTCTAATTTCTTTAGGTTGTCCGCCGCAGTTGTTTTAGCTGTCTGCAGCTTAATAGCAGCCTCAGCTTTTGCTTGCTGTACTTTCTCTGCTACCTCGGCTTCGATTTTTTGAATTTCGTTTAACATACTTTAGGCGTTATTAGCGTTTAGGGCTGCTTCTTTTTCTTTGGCGGTGATAAGGGCTTTTACTCGCATGGTACCAACGACTGCGTCACGGTTTTGCTCCTCGAGGCGCATGGTAATAAGACTGATTGTGTCTTTAAGGACTGGAATACGGATATTTTCTAGGGCACTTGCTCGGCGACGTGTTCGTTCGATTTCGATAGCTAGTCTTTCTACGGCTGACTCCAGCTCTGCAAGCTTAACTAATGTCGGGTAAACCTTGTAGAATTTTTGAACAGCGTTGTCTAGGTTTCCGTAGGACTCTAGAAAACCGTAGGGAAGTCTGCGACGAGTTGTGTCTTCTTCTACAGTGAAGGTAGGAATACTAACCGACATCACCTGACGCTCGGTAACACTGATAGAGCTAGCTGGCGCGCCGTATGCAAAGGCATTATCAATGCTTTGTGGGCTCATAATAGCTGAAGCACTAACGTAGCTCTTGAAAGCATCAACAAGTAAATCGTTGGCCTTTGAACGGACTTCCTTAACGTCACGAACTTTTGTCATGAACTCACGCATCAAACCATCTCGCTTGTCTTTGAGTAGTTTGTGGCCACGCTCAGCTACCTTCAATTCTTGCTTTTTAGCAAGTAGATTGATTCTGGTTGGGCTTATTTTTTCTGCGTTTGACATGATTTAGTGTGAGTGATTATTTTTCCTCAGCTACTTTTTCTTCCTCGGCAACAACTTCCTTTTTTGGTAGATGCTTCTCGATTAGTTCTGCCTTTAGTCGCTTAAGTGAGCTGACTGGTAGGTCTGCTAGAAGCTTCCATCCGAGATCAAGAGAGTCTGTTGATACGTCTCGGTCGTTGTGGTGTCCTTGGTTGATGAATTCTTTTTCAAATCGTTCAGCAAAAACCAAGTGAGCTTTGTCTGATTCGGTCAATGAAGCTTCACCAAGTACTACAGCTAGTTCGCGAACTTCACGTCCGGTTGCGTATGAAGCAAACAATTGGTCTTTCAATGATGAGTGATCGCCACGAGTTTTACCTTCACCAACTCCGGCTGACCAGAGTCGAGAAAGAGAACCCTGTACGTCTACTGGTGGGAAAATACCCTTAGTGTGCAGGTCGCGAGATAGTACGAACTGACCTTCAGTAATGTATCCGGTAAGGTCTGGTACTGGGTGAGTCTTGTCATCATCTGGCATGGTAAGAATCGGAATCTGAGTGATGGTTCCTTCTTTACCCTTTACACGTCCGGCTCGTTCGTATAGAGAAGCGAGGTCGGTGTACATGTATCCTGGATAACCGCGTCGTCCTGGTACTTCCTTTCGAGCTGAAGAAACTTCACGCAGAGCTTCACAGTAGTTGGTCATGTCAGTCAAAATAACTAGCACATGCATGTTGTGCTCAAAAGCTAGGTATTCAGCTGTAGTCAGCGCTAGTCGTGGAGTAGCGATACGTTCAACCACTGGGTCAGCTGCTGTGTTGACGAATAGAACTGTTCGTTCGATAGCGCCAGTCTCTTCAAACTGAAGTCGGAAGTATTCCGCTTCTTCAAATGGCACACCCATAGTAGCGAAAACAATTGCGAAGTCTTCACCAGATTGCACCTTTGATTGACGAGCAATCTGCGCCGCAAACTTTGCATGTGGCAAACCTGAGCCAGAGAAAATCGGTAGCTTCTGTCCTCGCACTAGAGTGTTCATCACGTCTATTGATGAGATACCAGTGTGGATGAAGTCGTTTGGAAAAGCTCGGCTGTAAGGATTGATTGGTGCACCAGCGATTGGTCGGGTGGTTTCTGGGATTAGTTCTGGTCCTCCGTCGATAACCTTTCCTCCACCCGAGAAGACTCGACCTAGCACCTTGGTACTAAGTGGCATTTCTTGGATGCGGCCAGTGAATCGAGCCTTAGTGCCTTCTGTCTGAACGCCTTGGTTTGGTTCAAACATCTGTACTACGGCCTTGTCCATGTGTACGTCAAGAACCTTACCGGTTCGAGGTCGACTTTCGCCTGGGATAGTTACTTCAACTAGTTCGTCGTAACCGACACCAGTTACTCCTTCCACCACCATTAGTGGTCCAGAGATTTCAGATACTGTTTTGTAGCTTATATTTGATTCCATAATTAAGCGGTTACGTTGCTAGTAAAGGCAGCTCGAACTGAGTCTTTGTAGGCAGCGAACTTTGATAAATCATCAGCTGGGTAGTCCTTTAGACGTGGAAATTCTTTCATTACATCTAATTCGGCTACTTGCTTGTA
>JAGQMJ010000001.1 GCA_020428685.1 Candidatus Kaiserbacteria bacterium | reverse complement strand
AACTACTTCCTCAACTTGGCGGGACTGAATAAGTTTTTCTATGTATGACATGAAATCTTTATTGTTTGGCACAACTTCGTGCGGGAAAGCCATTTGACCAGATTCATCTGATACAGCGATACCGATTTTTTTTGTTCCAAAGTCAATTCCGATTCTTTTCATAAGGTTAGGATAGCATGGATATAGTAATCAAATAAAGCCGTGTCTCGGTGGTCAAATCGTCCTGAAGATCACAAGGCTGGTTTATTGATGGTTAGATAAAACTTTCTCCCAGAAAATTTTATCTAACCATAATCATTCGCTTCGCTCTGATTCTGCTACGTGCTCCCGCCAGGAATCGGTCACTCTCGTGGATATTTTGTTTCCTGTCGTCACAAAATATCTCACTCCATTGACCTCCACTCGTCGCGGTCCTCGGCTTCGCCTGTGGACTTCGTCGCGACTCGGTTCGATTTCTGTCAGTAGCTACCATCAGCAAAGACCCCGATGCATGCGCATCGGGGTCGGCTGTTGGTGCTCCCGCCAGGAATCGAACCTGGAGCACTGGTACCGCAAACCAATATTTTATCCATTAAACTACGGGAGCAACCGCTACAAAGTAACGTGCGCAGAATAATACCCTAAAATCCAAATAATTCCAGTATTTTTACCAGCAATGGTTCTTCCAGCTTCTCTTCCTTAACCCTATCTTTTAGGAGGTCTTCAATATCATCAATGTAATCGACTGGAATAGGCATCACCAGCAATGGCATGATTTTACGACTAGACCTAAGCAGTAACTGAGGCCCCTTATGGTCTTCTTCATCAATATGATAGCCATCTATCTCTGAGAATGGATAAAGTCTGTCATCTATCTTTACACCACGCACCGAAACCGAGAAAGGGATCACGGCTGGCTTTTTTGCAGCTGAGATAGCCAGCGTAGTTCCAGCAAGTCCGACCAATACTGAAATGATCATATTATCGAACAAAATAGCCACAATAACCAAGGCGACTATGATAATAGCTAAGGCAAAAAACCAATCATTCCCCTTCTCTACATGATGATGTCCTGGTGCTTCCCAGGCGATACTTCTAGGTGTTTGTTCCATTTCCAAAATTGTAACACAGTAACTGTGTACATTTCACTTATATTCTGTTACTATCTTTTCCGAATTGGTCACCACCACCAATTCTAGACAGAATCAAAACTAAATACAAAATGGAGAGATGGCTGAGTGGTTGAAGGCGGCGGTCTTGAAAACCGTTAAGGGTGAAAGCTCTTCGAGGGTTCGAATCCCTCTCTCTCCGCCAAGACAACTAAGTATCGGTGTGACCCGACTACCTTAGAAATTCAAAAAGCACGTTTACCGTGCTTTTTATTTTAGAAGTATAATGTGTCTTATGTATGGCTAATAGCACACGATTCTTTTTTATTGATGAACAAGGAACGCTAAATAATGACCAGGAGTGGTTGCTACGTGGTGGCTTTTTAATTGACGTACATGAATACCTAAAACTAAATAGACGTATCAAGAAATTAAATAAAGACTCGTTTAATGAGATCGTTGAAATTAAATGGTCTCACATATCTATTGCAATTTATTTGAAGAGAAATAAAAAGAGATTAAGTCCAGAATTGGGCTATTTAGAAAAGTTTTCAATTGAACAGCTAGAGACTTATCTTGATTCATTTTTCAAGATTGTTGCTGAGTTTGATATTAAAGTAATAATAAATGTGTCCGAGAGGACTGAAGTTGTTAAGTTTATTAAAAAGCAAGATTCATTTGTGAAAATGCAGCTTCAAAACTTAATGCAGAGGTGTCAGTTTGCAGGTCAAGATGAAAAATTCGTAACCATTCTTGTACATGAGAACGAAAATACAAGCAAAGATGACAAAATTAAAAAAGATGTCTATAAAGAAATAATAAATAGTGACTCATTTATTAAAGACTATAATTTAATTGTAGATAATCTTTTCATTGAGTTTTCAAACTTGAATATAGGTATACAGATCAGCGATTTTATTATTGGTGCAGTAAGCGCTACTCTGCGAGGTTATGAAACTTCGGCGAATCTTTATAAAAAATATCTAAAGTCAAAAGTTAGAACCAATAAAAAAGATGGTAGTTTTATAGGCTACGGCATTGTGACTATACCAAATCCTAACTCTTCTCCAGCAATGACACAAAAAATAGGGACGATCTTAAGTTAGTCCAGAAGCTTTAATGTTTTGTCTTTATACATGATGCGTGAGCGCAGATTTGCAAGCAACTCTCGCTTCTCGATAGTTGAACCTTCTTTCAGAATGCATTTTGCGTAGTTCCTGATATCTGTTTCAGTAGCCAGTTTTTCATTTGTGACAGCTTTATCTTCAGCCCATTCTGATATATTTATTATATCGACTATCTAATTAGCTAAATCGTTACTTTTTACTTGTAAAGATATATTCCAGATAAATAGTGTTGCGAAAGTTAGGGAAATCACTATGTATTTTTTATTAAGCATAAAATGATTGTATCATTTTATGTTTAAAAACTTGCACACGAGACACTATCAAATTGAATTCCAGATATTAGTAAATCCATCAGGCAGGGCTTGGTGTCACACGGTTCTAACTCGAGACAGTCCACCACAAAGCAAAAACAGCCCTCAGGGCTGTTTTTGCTTTCACACGAAATGACTTGTAGTTGAAATTATGAGACTACCTCGTCATCATCATTGTCGTCGTCACTATCACTTTCATCTTCATCTTCATCTTCATCTTCATCTTCATCTTCATCTTCATCTTCATCAGACATTTTGTCACTCATTTTCTTTTTTAGGTCTTCAACTCTCTTCATGATGGCGGCTATTTTTTGTTCTCTAGTCAAGCCAGCCAGATCATCTTTGAGTGCTTCCCTATCATTCTTGAACTCTTCTTTCTCAGCTTTGAAAGTCTCTTTTTTAATCTCAATCTGACTCTTCATCTCAGCTTTTCTTGCCTCAATTATAGATTTCAAATTTTGAATAAACTCCATCATTTTTGCTCGCTTCTCTTCTTCATCCAGTCCTTCAAGGCTAGCTACGAACTCTGCTTTATCAAGCTTGAACTCTGCCTTAGCTTCAGCTCTTTTTTCTTTAAACTCCTCCTTGGCTTCTTCTTTTTTAGCTTTGAATTCTGCTTTGCGCGCATCTAGTATTGCTCGCAGCTCTTCAATCCGCTTCTTCATCTCAGCTCTTTTCTGTGCCTCTTCACTAGAAATTTCTTCAGTTTCAACTTCATCACTTGTATTTTCCTCCGCTTGAGCAGAATTTATACTAGTGGCGAAAAAAGCAAAACTCGCAGAAATTATAATTGCTGCTACTGCAAAGCGTTTTTCAAGTAATAATGATTTTGTAAAGCTCATATTTATATTGTGATTTGTATTAAACAGACAAAGAGGTTAGTTATTAAAAACTAACCTCCCTTCCCCTATTTTTACCACATCTGAGCCGGACACAATTAAACTGTAGGGGAAAAGTACACTGCCAAATTAAGACTTAAGTCTTCCCTCTATGAGCCAGAGGATGTTAGTTTTTGATAACTCAAAACCGCCAAGAAAATTATTCCCTGAACAAAAACAATTGTGCCTCCAGTTGCTACGTCAAAGTAATAGCTTGAGTACGCCCCCACCACCGAACTAAATACACTCACCAGAACAGCAATCATAATCATGTTGGAGATATTCTTGGTCAACAGAAAAGCCGTCGAGCCCGGAGTAATAAGCATCGCAATTACAAGAATAATACCTACCGTTTGTATTGAGCCAGTGATAGTAATCGCCAAAAGTACCAGAAAAGCGTAGTGAATAAAGGTCACTGGCATTCCGATCGTCTGAGCGTGTATTGGATCAAAACAGAAAACCAAAAATACTCGACGGAAAATAAGGATGATTGCCGAAACAACTGCCAAGATAGCTGTGGTGTATAGGGCTGATTCATCTGATATTCCCAATACTTCCCCAAACAATACGTGAGTCAAGTCTACCGAACTAACGATTTTTGAAATCAACATTAATCCCAGCGCGAAAAATGTTGTAAAAACAATTCCCATCACCGCATCCTCTTTAATCTTTGAATTGTTTTTAATCAAACCAATCAATATCACGCAGAGCATAGCAAAAACAAATGCCCCAAGACCAAATGGTATTCCAAGCATGTAGGCCACAACCACTCCAGGCAATACCGCATGAGAAATCGCATCACCTAGAAGAGACCAACCTTTCAAAATGAGGAAACACGAAAGAATGGCACAAGCCACTCCAACCACAGTCGCCACCATCAGCGCCTTCATCATAAAAGCGTATTGCAACGGTTCTAAAATAAAATCTAAAATCATAACTAGTCGAATTTAATATGATGAAGTAATCCGTCGAAAGTTTTGGACACTAGATCCTTGGTAAATACTTCTTTGGTCGGACCATGTGCAATCACAGTTCCTTTTACAAGCGCCACCTGATCGCAAGTGTCTGGCAAAGAAAGCAAATCGTGAGTAGCTAAAATAATAGTCTTTCCTTGTTCTTTGAGTTGAATAAACAAATCTATCAAAGATCGCTCGCTAGTAGCGTCCAGTCCGGCGAATGGTTCATCGAGCAATAGAATATCCGCACCCTGAGCCAAGGCTCGCGCCACAAAAACTCGCTTCTTTTGACCACCTGACAATTCTCCGATTTGTCTGTCAGAAAAATCTTCCATCCGGACCTGCTTCAGCGCGTCTTCGACAGCCGCCTTATCGGCTTTGGTGGGAGTTTTAAAAATATTTTGCACCCCCATTCTCCCCATCATAACCACTTCATTTACTGATATAGGAAAATCCCAATCAACCGCTTCACTTTGTCTCACATAAGCAACATGACCGTGCTTTTGAGCGATTTTTGTATCATCGCCACACACCCTCACGCTACCCACGGTAGGCGGTACGAGGCCCATTATCACTTTAAAAACAGTTGATTTACCTGCGCCGTTCATTCCGATTACTCCCGTAAAGGTTTTGTACGGTATACGTAAATTGGTATTTTTAAGCACCTCTTTACTGCCGTAGTTAACAGATACGTTATCTAAGGAAATAGCAATATCTTTTGTTGTGTCGACCATAATTATTTACCAGTTAAACCAGAGATAATTGTACTAGCTGTGTATTCCAATTGAGCAAGATAGGTTGATGCCGGACCGTCAGCAGTTGATAGAGAATCTACATACAAAGTACCTCCAAACCTTGCTCCAGTAGCTTCCACCACTTCCCTTTGGATACGAGGTTCAACTGTACTTTCACAAAAGACAGCTGGGATCTGACGCTCCTTCACAATCTCTATTACCTTTGCAACTTGTTGGGGCGAACCCTGAGCATCAGAATTGATAGCCCACAAATACACCTCCTCCAAACCATAGTCATTTGCTAGATAAGAGAAAGCTCCTTCACACGAAACTAGAACCCGATTATTGTCTGGCAGTGTAGCCAATGCAGTTTCCAACTCAATATCAACTGCTTTGATTTTTGCTGAATAAGCTTCAGCATTGGCAGCAAAATATTCCGCATGTTCTGGCGCCAGCTCTGTTAGTTCACGACGGATATTTTCTACATAAACTAGACCTTGCTCTGGAGACATCCAAGCGTGAGGATTTGGCTTACCAACATAAGCGTCTTCAGCTATGTCTATCACCTGCACACCTTTACTAATCGTCTTTACCGGCACGTCAGGAATACTAGCTCGCAGCTTTTCTGTCCAAAGCTCCAGGTTCATACCATTTTCAAAAATCACATCCGCTCGACTGGCCTGCACCAAATCAGCTGGCGTTGGCTGATAACCGTGAATTTCTGCACCAGGCTTGGTAAGTGATATCGCCTCAACTTTGTCTCCTCCCACCTCACTCACCATGTCTGAAATGATCGTGAAAGTGCTAAGGGCTACCAATTTATCTTCCGACCCTCCCTCATCTATTTGATTATTTGTACTGCCAGCAAATTGACTGATTAGAACAACTAACAATCCTAATACCGCTACTATAATTACAATCTTCTTCATACTAAATTTTATTAATTCCAATTTTTAATTTGTGGGATAGCTGAGCCGTGAGGATCACTTTTGGGGTTATTCAAAAAACCCGCCAACTTTTGTATCACCTCATCACTACAAGCATGTTCCAATCTTTCTGCTTCTGCGTGAATCTTTTCTTTTTCTATTTTCAATACATCATGTAAAAAAACTTCGATGATACGATGTTTGAATGTTAATTTTTCACCAATATCTACCCCCTTCTGCGTCAGAGTAACCGGCGCATATGCTTCTGCCACTGCCAAGTTATCTCTCACCAACTCCTTTATTCTTTCTGACACTGTAGACTTACTGAGTTTCAGCCTTTCAGAAATTTGAGTTACGCTTGCGCCACTCTCCGCTGTCTGCAACATATAAATAGCCCGAATGTAGTCTTCTTTAGTTGCACTAATTGGAGATTGCTTACTAGCAATTGTTCGCATACACGAACATTACACTAAGAATGTTTCTATTGCAAGCTGGTTTATAGTGCGAAAAAAAATAACCCTTACGGGTTATTTTTTTCGCACCTTCAATCCCCTACTTATTCCAAGGCATTTTCTGCAAAATCATTACTAAAGGACAAAAGCCAAAAGTACCAGCCAGGAGTAATCCTCCAGCTACAACCAGCGGTAAGATCATAAACCATGAGCTGACAAAATACCCAAGAATGTAACCAATGATGATAAAAGAAGCAGCAACTACAAAAGTCTGTCTAAGGGTAGGTAAATTTTTTAATGTGACTTCTTCAGTTAAATCTTTTGTTTTTAATGTAAACATATATTTAATTATCTCCTATACTAACGTCAAAATAAACTAATAAAATTGGATAAATCACCAGCGTCATAATCGTCGATAGTGACAACCCAAACACAATCGCCCACGCCAATCCAGACCACACAGGATCACTAGCGATGGTGAGCGAGCCGAGAATTGTCGTGAGTGACGTAAGGAAGATTGGTCGCAAGCGAGCTTCACCTGCCGCCAGCAAAGACTGACGAAAGTCCAAGCCACTCTTACCAGCCTGCTCAACATACTCTAAAAAGATAATCGCATTGTTGACCACCAGACCGATAAGAGCAATGAAACCGATAAGAGCAGTAGCAGTGAGATAGACGTTCCAGCCATTATCCAAAATAGTAAAGCCAAACAAAATACCTATTAAGCCCAATGGGACAGTGACTAAAATAAAAGCCGGGGTCGCAAATCTGTTGTACTGTGCCACCAAGACTGCATACACCAAAGCCAAGGCCACACCCATTGCTATACCCAAATCTCGAAAATTCTCCAGTGTCATCTCCCATTCACCTCCCCACTTAAGCGACACTCTATCGCCATCATCACTCTCAAATTCAATGCCAAATAAATTCCAATCAACCGCATCGTAGTCACTAAGCCCTCCCGCAATAAGTTTTTTCATAAGCTCAATTACCACATAGACAATCGAGCGATCAGCCACCTCAGCCGTCACGTACGTGACAGCTTTACTATTCTCAAAACTCTGCCGAGATGGTCTTTCAACGTAAGAGAAATCCACCACCGAAGACACGGACACCATTTCGCCGTCAAAATTTCTTATCTGTAGGTTGTCTATATCGCTGGCCATTTCTCTATCTTTATTTGCTAAAGAAATCAGGATTGGGGAATGCTCCACTTCTTCAACTTTAAAGTACTCACCTACCTCTATCGGCCCACTCATTAGATTGACCACCGACTCAACTTGATCAACCTTAACCCCATAAGCACCAGCCGAAACTTCGTTATAATCAACTACCAACTGGCCTACCGAATCATCTTTTTCTACATCAATATCAACTACACCGGCAATGCCAGCCATAGATTCAGTCAGGTTTTTTGCAAAAGCTGATCTCACCTCCTCGTTTTCATTAAACACCTTTGCCACAAAAGTAGCCTTTACCGGCGGACCTGGCGGCTCTTCTATCAGCCTTACATAATCAGCCACATTAGGTAGACCATTTTTTAGTTCGGCTCTAAGTTTGCTGGTGAATTCACTCGAACTATCCACTCTATCGTCACTTGCCACCAAGTTAATTCTGAACGTAGCTTGCTGAGAGCCATCACGATTCTGAACCCCTTTGAACATTCCATTAAAATCTAAAATCGCAGGCGTTCCAACAAACTCCTGAACACTGACCACGTCAGTATTAGCAACAATTAAATCTCCCAACTCTGCACTAACCTCCTTCGTCTTTTCCAAACTAGTTCCAATCGGTAAATCTAGATAAAGATACACTTGGTCCCTATCTGCTTTCGGCAACATCTGAAAATGTACCAGACCAAACAAAGGTAAAGTAACAGCAACCAAAAACAACCCTAGAGCACCTTTCAAAATTAACTTTTGCTTTTTTCTACTATACAAAACCACCCCTAAAAAATTCTTGTATCTATGGGTTACCTTATCTAGTAGCCTAGAAAACCATTTTGTAATCCCTAATGTTTTTTCATCTTCGATAACTAAGTGATTTGCTACAAAAGGCGTAATCACAATTGCAATTAAAAGAGAAACAATTAAAGCTGCTGGAACAAAAAAGGCAATCGGACCCATGTATGGACCCATCATTCCAGTAATGTAGTTCATCGGTAAAAAAACTATCACCGAGGTCAGAGTTGAAAGCATCAGACCAATTCCAATTTCTCCAACTGCTTTCGCAATTAGTTTTTCACGCTCAGAATCATCTTTGGTTTCAGCAGACGTCCGTAAGTGAGAATAGATATTTTCAACCACCACAATAGCCGAATCAACCAGCAGTCCGAGCGACAGAATTAAGGCAAATAGAGTGATGCGATTTATTGTTTGGTCAAAAAACCAACCCAGTCCAAACACAACAAGAAGGGTCAGAGGGATTGCAATCAAGACAACCAACGCGGCTCGGACTGACAAAAATAAAAGCAAGACCAGAGCAACTATCAGGATGGATGTTAGCAGATTTTTTGTTAATCCATTTATTTCCTTACTGGCGGTAGCTCCATCATCACCAACCACCTTATATTCTAATGAAGAAAATTCTGAACTAGTTAAGTTTTTATCAAGCGTGGATAAAAATATTTTTGTCACATCTGGAGCACTAGCACCTTCAACCTTAGACACAGACAACATGATCACCTCACCCAACCTATCCTTATCATGATAAAAAACATAAGGCCTGACACCAGCTGTCCCTTCATATATTTTTGCCACCTCTCGCAATTGGACCTCATTGTTCACATTGAGTAAACCAATTCTTTCGGGCGTATTCACCCGACCATCAAACACTAGTGGCAGAATATTATTTCCATACTGCAACCCACTGCTATAACTCTTCGTCTGACTAGATTTGAGCAGTGTTTCTATATCCGAAACCATCAATTTTTGCTCAGCCAAAAGTTCCACATCTACTTCAACCACCAATGATTCTTGATAACCACCATGAACACTCATCTCACTCACCCCTTCAAGCCCACCCAGCAAGTGCGTGACGCCAATTACTTTTTGTCTTAATTCAGACACACTCAAATCTTTTGCACCAAAGACAAGTTGCAAGACCGGCACTGTCTCAGGATTAATTTCAATTATTTGCGGACTCTCAATATTTCCACGAGCCAAATAACTATGCTGCTCAAGTTGAGACAACAGATCAAGTTTTGCTTTGATAGCATCATAGCCAACTTCAAAAATAACCATCGTGTTTATTTCTGACCCATTGTTCACCTCAGAGAAAACATCGTCGACTCCTGGTACAGTGTTTATTTTTTCTGCCAGCTCGTACACAACCCTGTCTATTGCTTCATCAACTGTCGCCCCTTGATAGTTAATCTGTATCGAAAAAGCCGGTCGAACAATTTCCGGATTGTATTGTTTTGGAGTTGATAAAAAAGAAACAAATCCAAAAATCAATGCTGTAGCCAAAAGCAAAATAGACAGTGGTTTGTTGACCACAAAAAAGTGCCCAATCCTACCGAGTAAATTAATCTCTGTTTCTCTATTCATAATTACCAACCAATACTTCCATTAGTTTGAAGTGGCTGGGCTAGATAGTCAGCCACCCTTACAAAAAACGAGTCACCCAAATCACTCAGTATCTCTACTCTGGTTTTAACTCCATTTTTATACTGGAGATACGGCCCCTCATTATCAAAAGCCAAATACTTACGCTCAACTTGAAATAAATCGGATGCTGACGGAAGCTGTATTACCCCACTCACACCATTACCAGCCAACATATCTTTGTCGGTTAACGTGACAACCACCTCTCCACTCCCCTGTGATGCCACTCGACTAAACTCAGAAACAAAACCAACCTCTTCTCCATCCACAAAAAACGGCAAACCAATCTCCAAACTAGACAGAAATTCGAGCGGTACTTTCACCACCACTTCCAACAAGTCATCGTTGACTAATATCAAAAGCGGCTCCCCAGCCAAAACATACTCTCCAGCCGAAACATGTAACTTTGAAACTTGCCCTGAAAAAGGAGCCTTGGTATTGCCAAGATTCTTTTCTGCCCAGGCAAGGTCAGCATTAGCATTTGCAACCTCAAGCACTTTACTACTTATCAACTTCGAAAAGTCTTTATATTCTTCTGCCTGTTTCTTATCCAGCTCAGAAAGTTTAATTGAAGAATGATTATTCTCGTCGACTAGTAAGAATTCATCCACCACAGACTGGAGTTCTGATTTGGCAAAACTTAACGACGATAGTGAGCTAGTAATAGACGACCTGAGACTCAAGTATTCATTTTGAAACGCATCTGTAGATGTCACTTTATTTTTATCAAAAATATCTGATTCGCTTGTGGTTAGTAGGTCTAAGGTGGCCGCCAAGTGTTCTTTCATCAACAGTGCAACACTCTGAACCTCGACCACAGATTTCCCTTCATCAGACCTAATCCGGTCAAGCTCCTGCAAGATTGCTTCAGCGGAAAACCCTCTTTTTTGCATAGCCCCCTGGAAGTAACTGGGTGAAACTCCGTACAATCCAGACACCAGCGATTCGTACTGCCCTAAACCAGCAGCCGAGAAAATTTCTCGATTGTTATTTATGTAATTAATTGCCGTCAGTAACGTGGTCACATTATCAGTCAGAGTATTCAGAAGATTACCCACCGCTATACTTTCACTATTATCTAGCCCTACAGTCTTCAGCCTAGCCACATCCTCAGCACTGTAAAACCGCACCTCTGCTTTTTTATAGTCATTACTTCTAACAAATTCTTCTAGTTCACTCTGAACCACATCTAAACCTCCAGCTGATTCAGCCAACCTCAACTTAGCGTCAGCTATGGGAGTAGCCTGAACCATCACACTGTCTCCAGCACTTACCACGTCTCCCGTCTTAACATTAAGCCTTTCTATGTTTCCAGATATTTGAGCCGAAAGCACAACTTCATCCACCGGAGCAACAACACCAGCCACCTTCAGCGGCATACTTGAAGTACTCAAAAAATAATCAGGCTGATAAGACACATTCCCATCAGACTTTGAGATAAGTTCAGTTTCGTCAGCATTCAGCATAAAAATACCCACCAACACAAAAAGAGTGACGGCTGACAGTAGAAAAACTTTTGCGGCATAATTCATGGTTACTAATATACCCCATGGGGGTATATTAGTAAAGACATAATAAAACACCGGGCTTTCGCTTCGGTGTTTTATAAATTATTTAGCTGACTTAACTTTTGCAGTCAATCGTGACTTCTTTCGAGCTGCAGTGTTGTCTTTGATAACACCTCGCTTTGCTGCTTTATCAATAGCTTTATAAGCTAGTGGTAGAAGTTCTTTTGCTTTTGCAGCATCACCTCCTACTACAGCCTTCTGTACTTGTTTAACCACGTCTTTCATTGCGGTCTTGCGTCGTACATTGAAGACACGCTTTCGCTCTGATTGTCGGTGGGCTTTTTCTGCTCCTTTTGTAATTGGCATATATTTCTTCTATAAAGTTCGCCTACTGTACCCCAGCAAGCTCAAAAAGGCAAGGGGTTTCAGCTTTATGTTACCTTTAGTACAATAAAACTAATATGATACGAACTTTAACAGGACTGATCACTGAAGTTGGAGAAGGCTGGATTATTATAAATGTTCAGGATATTGGCTATTTGGTTAGCTGCTCCACCAAAACCACCACCTTTATTCCTGATAGTAGAATCACTCTTTTTACTTACCTAGCTGTTAGAGAGACAGCTTTAGACCTTTATGGTTTTACCAGCAAGTCAGAACTGGATATGTTTGAGTCACTGCTCGGTATTCCAAAAATTGGCCCTAAGTCAGCTATGCAGATATTGAATCTAGCTACTCCCACCCTCCTAGTAGAAGCAATCGGAAAGAAAGATGGGGTTTATTTACACAAACTTTCCGGGATTGGTAAAAAAACCGCCGAGAACATCGTCCAATTCTTACATGGCAAAGTCGATCATTTGCCAGAAAACTTTGACAGCAGGAATGACTCGCTGACACAAATTCAAACAGATGCTATCGACGCTTTGATAGCACTAGGATATGACAATGCGACAGCAAGAGACACTATCGCCAAGCTTCAGTCTGAAGAATCTACCGTCAATTCTTTGGTGACCCAAGCCTTGAAAGAGATTAAATAATCTATGTACAGAAAAGCGCGGCCCTTCGGGCCACGCTTTTCTAACCTCCGTCTATACACAATAGTTAGTTTTAATAGTCACGTGCGATACTAAAAAAAGCATCGTATACTGATTGAATGGAAGCAATCAGAGAAACTATCAAAAGAGTTATACCGAAGTCACTTTATCGTTTTTTTCAGCCTTATTATCACTTTCTTTTAGCGTACTGGGGGGCAGTTAAATATAAGCACCCGTCGAAAGAAATCACCCTCATCGGGATAACTGGTACTAAGGGCAAGTCTTCAACTACCGAAATATTAGCCAATATTCTTCGTGGTGACGGCAAAAAAGTCGCATCCCTATCCACTATTCAATTCTCTATCGACGGCCACACCGAACCAAACCTATTCAAAATGACAATGCCGGGCAGATTTTTTGTACAAAAATTTCTTCGTGAAGCGGTCGATGCTGGCTGTACGCACGCTATTGTTGAGATGACATCTGAAGGGGCCAAGCAATTTCGTCATAAATTCTTAGACATTGATGCCCTGATTTTTACTAATCTAACCCCAGAACATATTGAGTCACACGGTTCGTTTGAAAAATACAAACAAGCCAAACTTTCGATTGCCGAGGCTGTATCCGAATCCGCAAAGAGGCCACGTTTTATTGTTTCAAATATAGATGATGAACACGGGGCTGATTTTTTAAAATTTCCAGTCGAAAACAATCTTCCCTATTCCCTTAAAGACCTTACTCTCTATTCATTACACAAAGATAGCGTCAGCCTAGTCTTTAAAGATAACACCATACGGGTTCCGCTGGTGGGCATCTTTAATGTCTACAATACCCTAGGGGCAATCACTCTAGCCCGAGCACTCGGTGTGTCTCTTGAAAGTATCACAAGCAGCTTACGTGACTTACCAGCTATCAAAGGTAGAGTTGAGCACTTCGAATCAGGCCCTGATGCATCCAAACATATCACAGCTGTAGTTGATTACGCCCACACACCAGACTCATTAACCAAGCTTTATGAAGCTTTTCCTGATAAACATAAGGTGTGCGTTCTTGGTAACACCGGCGGCGGTCGAGACACATGGAAAAGACCAGAGATGGGTGCGATAGCGGAAAAGTTTTGCAACCAGATTATTTTGACCAACGAAGATCCTTACGATGAATCTCCTGATAAAATCGTTGACGACATGAGACGAGGAATGAGCGAAGATGCCCCAGCCCAAACAATCATGGACAGAAAAGAAGCCATTCGCCAAGCTATTCAATCAGCCCCTACAAATAGTTACGTGTTGATTTCTGGCAAAGGGACCGACCCGTACATCATGGGTCCAAACGGAACCAAAACTCCTTGGAGCGACGCTGAAGTAGTGAAAGAAATACTAAAGACTATCTAGCTATCCAATCAAAGAATCTAGTTTGGATTCTCTGCAACCAAGCATCATTCATAAACGACGTTGATATATGCACGTAAGTCAGGATGGCAAATAGCTGATAATCAAAAACTGCAGAAACTATACTTGGAGGATTTGGTTGAAAAAACAGATAAGCTAGTACAAGGAGCGGCAAAACCATCAACACATTTTGCTTGATGAATTTTCTATATTCCTCCCGCCCCAACTTTTTCTTTTCCACCAGATAAAACAAAAGCCATGTCATGAAGTGATACCCCACCACAATCAGATACATATATATGTAAGCTGGTGGACCAAACACAAAAACCAAAACCGCAATAACAGAAAATGTTACTGCTAAAAAAGACGCCAACTTTCCAAACCCATACTTCAGCCAAGCAAAAAGTAAAACTAAACCGCTCAATACACAACCAACAACAAAAACAGGTTTGAAGTAAACAATGTTCAGATAGAAGTTATTGAACATGTAAGTGACCAAGAAATCATTGAGTTTTTCAAACTGTAGGTATCTATCAAAAAAGAATGTTTGATCCGGTATTGAATAGGTCAGAAGCGTCATCACAAAAACACCTAAAGAGACAATAAATATAAGCGGGACTTTTATTCCTGTTTGCCTCAGAATTAACGTCTGTTCATTTAGTAACCCATGAAATAAAAAGTATAAGAAACCAATCAGTAGAGCTGGCACAAAACCTAAATATTTAAATATAAAAAACGCTAGTGCTACAGAAAAAATAGTGAGTACAGAAAAAGTAATCATGTACTGCCACGGGTTTGGTTTTCTAAAAAAAGATTTGATTTGATATAGAAAACCGAGAAAAAAATGTGAGTAACCAAAGATTATTATTGAAAGCAGTATCGCTTGCCACTGCTCCATCGAATTTCCGAGAAAAATAAAAGTGAGAGCAATACAAAGAACAACTCCAAGAAAACTAACTACTTTATTTGTTATGTAAGTATTCATATTTATTTTGGAATCTTTACCACTCTCACCTTCCAATACTCCCCTTCCGCCACAATATCAGACACAACAATTTTACCAGACGGAGTGTAAGTTTTACTTTCAGCATGACTACTAGCGCTGACAATGTATTTTTTATTCCAGACAGCCTGCACCCGCAACATCACATCGAGTTGATGCCATAAAACCTCAGGCTCATGAAACCAAGCATGGGAAACCGGATGTGCCACAAATGGCAAATCCGGCCTTTCACCAACCAACCTGCGCACCCCAGCAGGGTCAACACTTTCAAAACAAAACAATACTCCTGGTAAGGACACACCTAGGTCAGACTGTTTTGAATCAACACCCATCTTGTACGCCACATCTTTTGCAACCCCATCAATCACGTCACCAAAACCAAACAAGTAAAATGCGCCAGCGTATAAATATGGAACGTATTCGCCTTGTGGGGCAAGATAATTCTTTTGAAAAGTTTCGGCTTCTTTGTTTAAACCATCATAAACAAACGCTTGCAGATAGACACTGTCATCAATCTCTACTCGACCACTATCAACAATCACAGCGCTCGGGTCACCATACTGAAACTTAAAAAACGACTGAACGAAACCATTTCCTTTCTCTTGATTAAAAAACCTTGAATCTTCGGGCAGTAAGACATAATCAGGACCATATTCTAAAGAAACACTCATCGCTTCAGCCAAGCTACTGCTAATATCAGACACCCCGTCAGCACTCCGCAGCAACTTAGTAGGAAAATTAGTTTCTATTACAGCTATCTCATAAGCACTCTCTCCCTCCACTTGGAAAGACGAGTCTTGCGAACTAAACGGAACTATCAATAACAATAAAAATCCAAGCGATAAGTACCGATAATTACTTGGCAGTTTTTTAATCAGCAATAATAAACCTATCGCCAACAACACAAATAAAAAGCTCAAACTATAAACTCCAGCCAAACCGGCCGCATTAAGCAATAAGTCATTTTCTACCAACAAGAACCCAACATAACCAAAACTTAGTTTTGCACTCACTTCACTTCCAGGCCCCAAGGTCATAATTGAAAAAGCTATCGAGCCGACCACTTCCCCAGCAATCCAAATCGCTGGCAACAATAATGCCAAGAGTGTTTTTCTAAAAACATACTCTTTAAATAACCTGATCAGGGCCACGATTACAATTCCGCCAACACCAATCCATAAAGATGAAGTGAGCCAGTAAACAAAAATTAAAGGAACCTCAATCTTTCCCAGCTCGACCGGCAACCAATCTATTGGGTAAGTGGACCAAATCCACAACATTGGTGCCGCGGCTTTTATAGAGAAAACTAACCATCCGCCTAGGCTCGCTTTTTTAAAAGTTTGTTCAAGTTGAACCAAGTACAGAAAGTAAGCAGCTCCGACTATACCCAGCACCCACAATACAGGATAAACAAAACCTATCCCAAGAAGTGTTCCTGCCACTACATAACCAATCCAAATAGACTTACCCAGATATTCCATGATACATAATTATCCCAGCCGCTACGGACACATTCAAGGACTCTTTCTTTCCTTTCATCGGAATCTCCACTTTTTTGTCCACCTGTTGAAGAGTACTCTCTTCTACTCCCTTAACTTCATTTCCCATTATATAAGCTACTTTTTCTGGCAAAGTAAAATCCGCTAAAGAAATAGAATCTTTACCCAGCTCGACCGCTACCGTAACAAACCCTTCTTTCTTTAACTCATCAATCAAACTCTGTGAATCATCTCTATGTTCCCACTCAATTTCTTCACTGGCGCCAAGCGAGGTCTTTTTAATCTCAGCTTGAGTGCGTCCAAACCTATCAATCGGATCAGGTGTATAGCCAACTAAAAATATCTTTTCTACTCCCGCCCCATCTGCAGTACGGAATATTGCTCCGACATTGTAGGCACTTCTGATATTTTCTAGTATTAGATACTTCATGTAGACCAGATTACCAAACGTTGGTATAGATAGCTACAAAAGAAAGGCTAGTATTTGATTTTATATCTCCTCATGTTATAGTTTTTCCACTTTGCAATTAGGCAAATAAACCGCCCATAGCTCAGCCGGTAGAGCGGCAGCCTTTTAAGCTGATGGTCCCAGGTTCGATCCCTGGTGGGCGGACCAGCGCATAAAAAGCACCAGTCATATGACTGGTGCTTTTTCTAGCCCGTGACTAGTGTCACGAGCGGCGATGATCCTAAAAAACCTACTTCCCCCCTCCCAACATTGCTCGAAAAACATTTCCAACAACCCCAACCAACAAACCAAGAAGAAGTAGTCCGATGAATCTAGTGAGGACAAAAAACACTTCGCCCAATTCCGTTTCTGGTACCACAACCGGCACTCCTGCCATAAACACCTTCAAAGACCACCACATTCCTGACGGAATACTGGAGAAAGCCGACAAATCTGGCTCGACCAAATACATTGCCGTACCGGTTATCAAAAGCGCGAAGATAAGTGTTGAAAAATAAATCAAAATGTTTAGCGACAACACACTAGAATTTTCATCTTGAGTTAATCCACCACGACCAAGTTTTGCTAAACGCAACATTCTCAACATCCTAATAATTCTCAAGGCTCGAGCTGACTTCAAGAAAGTGAAATTACCTAGACCAAAGAAAGTTGGCAAAATCGCCACCAAATCTATAATTCCAAAAAAGCTAAGTGAATACTTTAGTTTCGGATTACTGACTATAAGTCTTCCTAAATATTCAAAACTAAAAAGAATTACTGATACCCACTCAACAATTAAAAATATTTTTCCGTAAGGAGATAGACTCTCTACTGTTTCCAGGACCAAACTAAGGATTGATACCAGTGTCAAAAAAGCAAAAAAGTTGTTTACCTTGAAAGACGCCAATGAATTTGTTTCAAGAAAAACTTTGTTTAGAAATGCTTTCATAAAGCAACTATACCACCTCTATATTTCCAACACCCACTTTTCCAAAGCTGTATCCATATCTCTCACTCCCCCATGCCCATCATGATAAAGCTCCAGCAGTGTCTGCGATAACCTGGTCACCTCACCCTCTTTGAAAATCGACAGCGAGCGCTTGGCTTTATTGTATGGAAAATCTTTCATTCCAGCCTCACTAGAATTTTTAGTTAAAGCTGCTAAACGCAATGTCTTTAACTGCCACCACAAAACCCCAATAATCTCTTCATCCCTTAAGCCATTTAATCTAGCTTCTTGTAGCAAAAGCCACAGCTTTCTTTTATCTTTACCAGCCAAAGCTTCTGTCAGAGAAAAAATATTAAAACTACCACTCTTCTTTGCCGCAAACTCTGCGACAGAGTCTGCAAACTTACTGTAAGTTTTTTTTGCTGGCGCAAGAAGTGCATTTTCAAGAATAATAAAATTATTACTTGACTCTTTCATGTCTGACAAAGATGCGATAACCTCTTCTAGAAAATCCGGGTTGTTTGATGGGATATCAAACACAAACCATTCTTCGCCACCAAATAATGATGTGGCACCAAGCGCATCCGCCACCTGTCCAATCTGAAAAGAGTTTTCATCAATAGTTGTCAGCTGCCCCCCAGCTGGCATGTTTTCGTCTATGTATTTTGTGGCGGCATCTCGCACCGCTTTTCTGTCAGTTCCAAAGTAAACAACGTACATAATAATTAAACTAAATCTTCTACACGCTTCTTTTCCATCTCCTCCCAATTTTGACCAATCTTTATCTCAGCTAGTATTGGCACCCCTTTGGTCTTTTTCTCATCAACCACTTTTGTCATTAAGTTCATTAGAGTTGGCACGACCGCCACAACTTTTTCATTCTTAACTTCAAAAATCAATTCATCATGAACCTGCAGCAACATCCTGACATCTTTCTCTAACCCAAGCTCTTTAATATAGTTATGAATTCTCACCATTGCAATGCGAATAATATCTGACTGAGAACCTTGTATCGGGGCATTAATCGCCATTCTTTCTGCCTGCGCTCTAATGAACGGAACGCTAGAAATAATCCCCGGGAAATGCCGACGGCGACCAAATAGAGTTTCTGTATAACCATGTTCTCGGGCAAAAGTTTTTGTCTCCTCAAGATACTCAGCCAATCTAGTAAAAGTATTGAAGTAAGCATTTAAGAATTCTTGGGCGGCTGCTCTCGTGGTATCCTCTCCTAGATTTTGCCGCAATGCGTTTACACCCATACCGTACAAGATTCCAAAGTTGATTACCTTAGCTTGTCGTCGCATATTCTCGGTCACATCTTCTTCATTTACCCCAAATACTCTTAGCGCTACTCCTTTATGGACATCCTCCCCTCTCTTAAAGATGTCTACTAGATTTGCATCACCCGACAAGATGGCCGCAATCCGTAATTCAATCTGAGAATAATCAATTGCCACCAAACTATAACCATCTTCTGCCACAAAAGCTTTACGGATAGCCCTCCCTTCTTCGGAGCGAGCGGGGATATTTTGTAGATTTGGATCCTTACTAGACATACGACCTGTAGTGGTACCAGTCTGAAGAAAAGTCGAGCGCAATTTTCCATCCGACTCAACCATTTCAGGCAGATTATCTACGTAAGTTGAAACCAGTTTTTGCAACTCACGATATCGTAAAATATCAGAAATAATATTGTGTTCGGAACGTAATTTTTCCAACTCAGATTCTTTTGTAGAACGTTGACCACCTGCTGTCTTTTTTGCATTCTTTGGTTTCAAGCCTAATTTATCAAACAAAATCTCCCCCATCTGCTTCGGTGAATTTATATTAAACTCTTCACCAGCTTGTTTGTATATTTTTTGCTCTAGCTCTGTTAGCTCAGTATGAAATTTTTTAGACAGCTTCTTTAAATAATTTACATCGAGAGTAATACCGCTTCTCTTCATGTCGGCAATTACTTCAATCAACGGTTTTTCTATTTCCTCAAAAATAGACCACAACTTATCTGCCTTTAACTTTGTTTTTAGAGCTTCGATTGTTTCTTGCCAAGAATTTGTCTTCAGGAAAGAGCGCCCGTATTCAACAACATCGTCATATGACGCATTTGTCCTTTCGCTTTCCAGTAGCCACAATAAAATAGCTGCTTCTTGTAATTCTTCAGGTGAGATATTTTCTGTCACCACCTCATCTTCAAGCTCGACATCAAACAAACGCTTAATCCTGTCTGACATATTACGAAAACCAAACTCGCTAAAAAGGTTTATTATGTTTTCTACTCCGGAATGCTCTCGCCATTCTGTACTATCCAAGTCAAACTTATCTAGTGCATCAACTCTAATGGTGGCTAACATTTTTGAAAACTCCGCCTCCTCTCTCCCTTCCTTTAGAAGATTGATAATCCTCGGCTTGATTCCAACATCAAGAAAAGCCTGTTCGTTCTTTTCTAACTTCTTATACATTTTTTCCAATGAACCAAAATTCGTCAGAAGTGTGGTGGCGGTTTTTTCACCAATCCCAACAATCCCTGGAATATTATCTGACGGGTCACCGCGAAGACCTTTGTAGTCAGGTACGATTTTTGGACCAAAACCAAACCGAGATTTTACCGCTGCTTCATCATAAATAATCGTATCCTTGATACCTTTTTTAAGTGTGAAAACCTGCACACGTTTTTTGTCTACACACTGCAGAGTATCCATATCGCCTGAAGCGATGATTACTTTTAGTTTTTTATTGTCGGCTGTAAGGTGTGCAATCGTCCCCAACAAATCATCTGCTTCAAAGCCCGGGCGCTCAAAAATCGGTATTCCAAAAGCGGTAAAAATATCCCGAGAACGAATTATTTGTTGCACCAGCGCATCATCAGTTTTTGAGCGCCCAGCCTTATAAGCCTCATAAGCCTCATGTCTATAAGTCGGTTCAGGCAAGTCATAACAAGCCGCTATATACTGCGGCTTAAAGTCCTCAATAATCTTCAGCAACATCGTAGTCACACCGTACAACGCACCGGTCGGCTCGCCAGTCGGCGACGCAAAATCTGGCAACGCATGATAAGCCCGATGCAAAATCGCATGCGCGTCGAGTAGTACTAGTGTTGGCTCGGTAGATTTGGACATAATCACTAGTATACGTTTTTTCTGACTTTCAGACTAATCGCCAAAAATAATCTTCACCAGCCTTTCATCGTTCTCAGCAATACTAATCATTACTCTTAGAGCTGATTGAGGAATTATTGAAGGTATCTGCTCTGGCCATTCCAAGCAAATAACACTGCGTGAACCATTTAAAAACGACTCTAGCCTTAGCGGCCCAACCTCTTCCTCATTTTCGATTCGATAAGCATCAATATGAAAAAGCTGGTCGAAACAATCATTACTCAATTCATACTGCTTCATAATAGTAAAAGTTGGGCTTGTTATATGCTCAGTCACACCCAAGTACTTACCAAGCTCCTGTGTAAACGTTGTCTTACCAGCACCCAAATCACCCGACAAAGCAATCACTAAAGACTTCTTTTCTTCCTTATTTTTATACCAAGAAAAAATACTCTCAATCACCAACTTAAAATCAGCTGGATTTTTTACTACAAATTCACTTTCCATATCGATGACTATAGCAATCTACACCCCACCAGTAAACACAGTCTGTAAAAGTACATGTTATCATTACCTATATGGTCAAATTTGACGACAGTTATTCTAATTCACGCATAGCTGAGCTACACGCTCAAGAAGAAGAGCGAGTGGTTCAAACCATGGCGCCGCAGTATGGTTTTGAATACATCAACCTTCGTGGCTACACCATGAATCCAGAAGCGGTTGCAGTTATTAGTGAAAAAAAAGCTCGAGCAGCTGAAGTTGTCGCTTTTGAGATAAACAAGCACAACCTATCTATCGCTACCCGTAATCCCGGCAACCCAAAAACTCAAGCTCTTTTAGCTGAACTCCAATCACAAAGCTACACCCCGATCGTATACATCTGCTCTTCAGCCAGCCTAGATCACGGCTGGAAAAGATACGACGATATCACCAATTCATCAGCTGAGAAAAAAGGAGTTTTTGAAATCAACGCCGAAGATATTCAGCGACTAACCGCATCAATTAAAAAAACCGAAGATGTTGTCAAAATACTTAAGGATATTAGTACTATCAACAACAACCGTCGCATTTCAGAAACTCTCGAACTTATTTTTGCCGGCGGTCTAGCACTACGCGCGTCTGACATTCACATCGAACCAGAGCAAACCGGCATCAGACTTCGCTATCGTTTTGACGGAGTACTTCATGACATTGCTGACTTAGACTCATATATATACAGCCGACTCATCTCACGCCTAAAACTTTTATCAGGCATGATTCTAAACGCTAAGGCCGAAGCTCAAGACGGCCGCTTTACTTTCGACACCGGTGAGCGCGAGGTGGAAGTTCGATCTTCAATTATCCCTGGAGCAGTAGCTGAATCAATCGTAATGCGACTCCTAGATCCATCTGTCGCCAGCTTTAGTATGGAGAAAATTAAACTCAATAAGTATATTGAGGCTGTAATCAGACAACAAATCAAAAAACCAAACGGTCTAATCATCACCACTGGACCAACTGGTTCTGGTAAAACCACTGCTCTTTACGCCTTTCTTAAGGAAGCTCACAATGATGGAGTAAAAATCATCACTATTGAAAACCCGGTTGAATACAAACTAGAAGGAATCGTGCAGACACAGACTGGCGAAGATTACACCTTTGCCTCTGGTTTGCGAGCCATCCTACGTCAGGACCCGGACATCATCATGGTGGGAGAAATCCGTGACCGTGAGGTGGCTGAGACCGCTATTCACGCCGCCCAAACCGGACACTTAGTATTTACCACTCTACACACCAACAGTGCTGTGGCTGGTTTCCCTAGACTAATTGACCTTGGTGTAGATCCAAGAATTTTTGGTAGTTCAGTCAACATCATTTTAGGACAAAGACTCGTACGACTACTCTGCCCTGACTGTAAACAATCCTATCCAGCAACAGCCGACGAAAAAGCTATTGTTGAGCAGGTCATGTCTACCCACCCCCACCCTATCCCTGTGCCACAACCATTAAATGTATTTAAGTCAGTTGGTTGTGAAAAATGTGGCCACACCGGATTCAAGGGACGAGTCGGAATATTTGAAGGAATAATCATGGACGACGCAGTTGAAGAAGCTATTTTGCGAGACCCGCGTGAACACATCATCGTCGAAGCAGCTCGCCCACAAAAAATACCCACCATGGTAGAAGACGGGATTGAAAAAATAGTTCTTGGTCAAACCTCCATGAAAGAGTTGGAGCGTGTAATTGAACTACCAAGAAAAGTAGCTAGCGCTACACTTGATACAAAAGAACCAGCTGCAGATGCAACTGGTTCTGATGATGATTTTCTTGCGCATGTAGTCTAGGACTACAAACTTATCATTTGAGAAGTTAAATGAGGACTGGTCAATACTGATTTTTCACATTCTGTGATAATGTCAGTTTGTCAGACGTTCATTCCAGAATATAACTCTCTAAGCAAGGCTTCCGCATTGAAAGTGAATACCGCGCTAAGGAGTCTTGCAGCACTCTCACTCTAGGGTGAACGCCACAAAATCCTCGCAACGTATCCAAGTTGCTTAGAGAGTTATCGTCTGGAATCGCTTCGTAAAATGAACGCACACAGCATTCTGTGCGCCTTAGAACAATCAATTAACTACTATACTAGCATAGATTAAAATTTTGTCAACACCTCACCCACTCTTGGGTGTTTTTTGTTATACTTAGCAGCAACATGGCCGACAAATCAACATCAAAAACAATCACTCGAGATGATGCAAACAACCTAGATAGAACATTAAGACCTCAGACTTGGGATGAGTATATTGGCCAAGTAAAAATCAAAGAGAATTTAAGAATTCTACTCACAGCCGCCAAAGAGCGCGGTCACGCCGCCGAACATATTCTTCTATATGGCCCACCAGGGCTTGGCAAAACTACCCTAGCCAACCTAATATCAAAAACCCTAGGGACAAACATGAAGATTACTTCTGGTCCGGCAATCGAAAGAGTCGGTGACCTGGCTGCCATCCTCACCAATCTTTCACCCGGAGATGTACTCTTCATCGATGAGATACACCGCTTATCAAAAAGTATTGAGGAGGTACTTTATCCAGCGATGGAGTCTGGTGTCCTAGATATCATCATCGGAAAAGGACCTTCAGCTCGTACTGTGCAGCTAGAATTACCTCCTTTCACCATGGTGGCGGCTACTACCCGTATCTCCCTACTATCATCCCCTCTTCGCTCTCGCTTTTCAGGAGGAACATTCCGATTAGATTTTTATTCCAACGAAGAAATAGCTACCATTCTTAAGCGTTCGGCCGAACTGTTGAAAGTTACGACAAACGGTTTGATTTTAGAAAAAATATCTACTCGCTGCCGAGCTACACCCCGCACCGCCAACTATCTACTCAAGCGTTGCCGTGACTTAGCTCAACTAGAAAACTCAGACCTTGACGAGGAGGTTGTAAAAAAGACTTTTGAACTACTGGAGATAGACAGTCTTGGCCTCAGTCATCCTGACCGAGCAGTACTTGAAGTGATAATAGAAAAATTCAACGGTGGGCCAGTGGGACTAAACACTATCGCCGCTGCCACTGGTGAAGAACCTTCCACAATCGAAGACGTTATCGAGCCCTATTTGATTAGACACGGTCTTTTAGAAAGAACTCCGCGAGGCAGAATCGCTAGCCCCAGCTCTTATAGCCACCTAAATTACCCAGAGAATAATTAAACCTTGTTTTTCAGTCTTCTTTTAGTAAACTTTATAAAAGTAAAAAAATAATGTATGTCAGGACATAATAAATGGTCAAAAATTAAACATAAAAAAGGTGCTACCGATGCTCAGAGAAGTAAGATTTTTTCTAAGCACTCTTCTTTAATCACGATGGAGGTTAAAAAAGCTGGTGGCGACACCAACTCAGCTAGCGTTATCGCAGCTGTCGACCGAGCCAAGAAAGACTCAATGCCGAAAGATGTTATCGAGCGAGCTTTAGCAAAAGGTAGTGGTTCAGACGGTAGCTCTTTGGAAGAAGTGTTGTACGAAGGATATGGGCCGGGTGGTGTTGCCCTCTTGATTGAAGCTGTGACCGACAACAACAACCGAACCGCTCCAGAAATTAGGCACATTTTTTCAAAAGCAGGTTTAGAACTTGGGTCTCCCGGCTCAGCGGCTTGGGCGTTCACAAAAAATAGCGAGGGGTACATCCCAAATATGCCGATGGAACTAGATGATGAAACTGGTGAAAAGCTGGCTGATTTTATCGAAAAGCTTGAAGATCAAGATGATGTGGTTAATGTTTACTCAACCGCAGACAGTCCTGAATAAATTATGCGTGTAATTAGTATTGACCCTGGTTATGACCGCTTAGGAGTAGCGGTTATGGAATCGGTTGATGGGTCAGAAAAAATACTATTTTCAACCTGCATTCAGTCAAACAAAGAAGACTCATTAAACGAGCGAATTAAATTTATTGGTGATGGTTTTTTGAATATAGTTAACGAATATCAACCAGACACACTAGCTATCGAAACTATATTTTTTAACAAAAACACCAATACTGCTATTGGAGTAGCACAAGCTCGTGGCGCAATATTGTATTTAGCCCAAGCAAACAACTGCACTGTCTATGAGTTTGGCCCCCAAGAAATAAAGGTAGCGATTACCGGTTATGGAAAGAGTGATAAAAAAGCTGTTATAGATATGATTTTGCGTTTGATTCCAGATGCTCCAAAGAAAGCTTTGGACGATGAGTACGACGCAATAGGAATCGGAATAACCTGCCTTGCACATTACGGAAGAAACAAGTAAAATCTGCCACTAATACAGCATTAAGTATTGTTAAATTTTCGCTATTTTGATACAAAATATACGTGATTACATTCATTATTTATATTTATGATTTACCTAAGAACTGAAGAGGAAGAAGAGATTGATGAAATGGATGATGATGAAGCATCTCTAGCAGATGACCTATTGGATGAAGTTGACTCTGACGACGACTCTGATGATGTAGACACTGAAGGATTTGGTCATATTAACGAAGACGAGGATGATGAAGAGGATGATGAAGAAAAAGACGAGGATGACGATTCTAGTGATGAGCTAGAAGAAGACGCTGAGGATGTTGATTACGACACCTTCGACGACATTGATGAGATGTAGGGGATTAAAAAAAGCGCCGCTCGGCGCTTTTTTTAATCCTCCAATAGTATGACAGAATACTTCTTCTTCCCTCTTCTTAGTAAGGCAAAATTGTTCTTAAAATAATCCTTATCCAACTTAGATTCAACTGAATCAACTTTAACTCCGTTTAATGTAACTGCCCCACTCTCTACAAAAGTCCTAGCTTCTCTCTTACTGGTAGCTAGTTCACTTTCCACTAAAACATCTATAATACCCAATCCTTCTGCCACCTTTTGCGAAGGAGCATTCTCAACCAACACTTTGTATTCGTCGTCATTTAGAGCTAATTTTTCATTTCCACCAAAAAGTAATTCAGACACTTTTTCGGCTGCTAAAGTATTTTCTTCTCCATGAACAATTTTAGTTACTTCAAAAGCTAATCTCTTTTGTGCGCTTCTATTACCTGGATTTAATTCAAAATCTTTTTTAACTTCTTCAATTTCACTAAGTGTGAGTAGGGTGAATAATTTTAAGTAATCAATCACACTATCGTCGCTAACATTTAGCCAGAACTGGTAAAACTGATATGGTGATGTTTTTTCACCATCAATCCAAACTGCGTTACCTTCACTTTTACCAAACTTCTTTCCTGTAGCTTTATCTATTATGAGTGGTACGGTGATCGCAAAAACTTCAGCCTGTTCTTTACGGCGAACCAGCTCAACTCCAGAAATAATATTCCCCCACTGATCAGACCCTCCCACCTGAACAGTACAGTTCTTATTCTTAAATAACTCCAAGTAGTCGTACCCTTGCAACAGCGGATAAGCGAACTCTGTATATGACAAACCATTATCGCTCTGTAGACGATTTGCAATCGCGTCTTTTTTAATCAATTCATTAACCGTGTAGTGTTTCCCAATATCACGCAAAAAATCAATCAACTTCACCTCTTTAAGCCAATCGTAATTATTAACAAATTCAAAATCGTAGCCAGAGAATAATTTTTCAGCTTGAGTTTTAAGTTTAATAACATTTTCATTAACTAATGAAGCATCTTTTAACTGTCTTTCTGAATCGGGTTTTGGGTCACCAATCATTCCTGTTCCACCACCTACTAAAAACACAATCTTATGACCAGCATCAGCTAAATGACGAAGCAACATCCAAATCACAAAATTTCCAGCGTGCGCTGAATCTGCACTTGGGTCAATACCGTGGTATATGGTACGCTTCTCTCCATCGACAATTTCCTCCAATGTGGCGGCTGAAAATTGATTAATAAAGCCTCTGTTGATTAATTCTTGTGCCAAACTCATATTGAAACAACTCTATCACACATTCGTAGTAAATTGTCTAGACAACTCATGCTAGTATTGGCTATATAAAGTAGGTATATATGAAAATTCGTTCGTGGTTTAAAAAGAATTGGAAAGAGATAATAATTGATTTATTAATCTTTGGTTTTGCAGCGGGTGTTATCTTGGCAGCCGGTCTTTTAGTATGGATTTCCACCTTAGAAATACCAGACTTATCCGCCTTTGAAGAAAGACGAGTTCTTCAGTCTACAAAAATTTACGACCGAACTGGAGAAATAGTTTTATATGACCTGAATCAGGATGTTCGACGCACCATCATCCCTTTTGAGGAAATGTCTCGTCATATCAAAAACGCCACTGTGGCGATCGAAGATGATCAGTTCTACAACCATATCGGAATTGATATCAAAGCTATTATTAGAGCCGCTGTTTCCAACTTCACCGCTGGTGACCTTTTAGGCGGACAAGGTGGTTCTACTATCACTCAACAAGTAATTAAAAACTCTGTTTTAGAAAGAGATAAAAAACTTAGCCGTAAGGTAAAAGAAGCTATCCTTTCTATTAAAATAGAACAAATCCTAGAGAAAGAAGAAATTTTAGAGATTTATTTAAATGAATCACCCTACGGTGGAACTATTTATGGTGTGGAAGAAGCATCACGTTCTTTTTTTGGAAAAGGTGCTTCTGAACTCACCTTAGCCGAAGCTTCATATTTAGCTGCCATCCCTCAAGCACCGACCTACTTCTCTCCTTACGGAAACAATCGAGAAGCTCTCGATAAGCGTCACAATCTAGTGTTAGATAGGATGCGCTTAAATGGTTTTATTACTATCGAAGAATATAACGCTGCTAAAGAGGAAGAAGTGGAGTTTCAACCACAAGCTGTAACCGGTATCAGAGCCCCTCATTTTGTAATGTTCGTAATCGAACAACTAGCTGAAGAATACGGCGAGGAAGCGATGGCCGAACAAGGCTTTAGAGTTATCACAACTTTGGATTGGGACCTTCAAAAAGAAGCTGAACGTATAGTGGCTGAAAAAGCAGAATCAAACACGGAAAGATTTAATGCCTCAAACGCTGGCCTAGTAGCCACAGACCCTAAAACTGGCGATTTACTGGTAATGGTAGGTTCACGTGATTATTTTAGTGAAGATATTGAAGGAAACTTCAATGTTACCCTTTCACCAAGACAACCAGGGTCATCAATCAAACCTTTTGTTTATGCTTCTGCTTTTAGAAAGGGGTATTTACCAGCCACAGTTCTATTTGATGTTCCTACCCAATTCTCACCCCAATGTGAACCAACCGATAGAAGTTCAGAATCACCCTGCTATGCACCCAACAACTACAACCACAAATTTGTCGGGCCTATTAGTATGAGAAATGCACTAGCTCAATCACTTAATATCCCAGCTGTTAAAACACTGTATCTAGCAGGATTGAAGGACACATTAAAATTTGCTGCTGATATGGGTCTAACCACCCTAAATGACCCAGACAGATATGGACTCACCCTGGTACTTGGCGGGGGTGAAGTAAAACTTCTCGATATGACTTACGCTTATGGAGTATTTGCAAACGGTGGATTAAAAGCTGAACCAAGAAGTATTTTAAGGATTGAAGATAGTCGAGGAAACATCATTAAAGAAACAGAAACTAAAACCACTCGAGTTTTAGATGAAAATGTTGCCTATATGATTAGTGATGTTTTATCAGACAATGTGGCGCGCACACCGCTTTGGGGATCAAATTCTCTTATAAACTTTAATAATCGAGATGTGGCTGCAAAGTCAGGTAGTACCAACAACCTGCGTGACGCTTGGATAATGGGCTACACTCCAAATCTAGCTGTTGGCTCATGGGTCGGTAACAACAACAACGAAGCGATGGGTGGTGGTCTTTCTGGATTAATAACCACTCCTATGTGGCGTGCTTTTATGGATGTTGCATTAGCAAAAATTCCAGCTGAAACTTTTCCTCAACCACAAATAAACACTGATGGCATTAAGCCTATTATTCGAGGTGAATATATAGACACAAGTTTATTATTAGAAGCGATGCAAAATAATGAAGATGATGAAGATAAACCAAAAGTTGATCTAAGTACTGTATATAGAAATATTCACTCTATACTTCATTTTGTAAATAGAGCTGACCCACTAGGAGGCTATCCAGCTAATCCTGCAAACGACCCTCAATACGATAACTGGGAATACGGCGTACAAAAATGGAATCAAGAAACTTTTGGTGCCCTATTAGGACAAGGGCAGTCTACTTCCACAGACAGCTCAAACGAAGAGTAAAACTTTTAAAAAATATTTTTTGGCGCCGTATCGCTACCAAGTTTTAAACTCAACTTACTTAAAATTGCTTGGTGATGAAACTTTAGTTCAGACTTGATAATACTAGGCATATTAATATTTAAAGCCCTTGTATTGGTGTTATACTTCACCTTATCTATCGGAATATCAAAACCTGTCACTTCCTTAATCACCAAAACCGCCTCCTTAACCACTGAGGCTTGAGGAGCCTTGAAGTGGTTACGATATTTTTCAAACAAATCACCCAGCTTTTTCATCGGCTTAGGTGCTCCGTAGTTTTCCATAACTATTTATTCATCGGCATCACTAGATACCTAAGAGTCTTATCTGTGACACCTTGAATAATCACCGCTCTACCAATACCAGCAAAACTCATAATAATTGAATCATCACTAATATGAGATAAAGGATCCATTACATACTGTTGATTAAAACTAAGAGTTAACTCCTCCCCTTCCACCAAAGCTTTTACTGTATCGGTTGTATGACCAACTTCATTATTTTGTGAAGAAATAGTTAGGTTGTTTGAAGTAATCATCAATGATACTTGTCTAAACTTATTTAGAAAGATATTAGTCTTTTTAAAAGATTTTAGTAAATCATCTTTTAGAACTGTCACGTGAGAAACGAATTCTTTTGGAATTATCTGTGCATAATCAGGAAAACTACCACTCACTAATCTGGACGAGATATAAACCCCACTCGGGAACCTTAAGGCGCACTGGTTGTCGTTACTAACAAAAACCGGATCCTCTTCCAAAGCTTCACACACCCTCGCTAATTCTAAAGCGTTTTTTTGAGGAATCATTATCGACTGATCTAGCACCAAACCTTTTTGCGCTACAGTCTTCTCCATCAAACGAAACGAGTCAGTCGCCACAAAGGTTAGAGAATGTTCTTTTTTCTGCTGAATAAAGACACTTCCCAGCTCTGGCTTGATAGACGTCTGAGAGGCTGAAAATGCCACACTCTTGATACCATATGCAAAAGTAGACCCTTGCACCTTATGCTCACTTCCCTGCAACTGGTGAAGGTTTGGGAACTCATCAACCGCATAAGTTTTAATTGAAGTATTGGTACTATTGGTCTCAAGTTGTAAAACTTGATCCTCAGTCCTAAGAGTAATATCTTTCTGAGTAATGAACTGAATACTCTGTAAGAAAGTTTGGGTTGGCACAGCCACTACACCCTCCTCAATAATAGTTCCAGTAATCGGTACTTCAATACTAATTTCAAGATTAGTTGCTTGTAAAGTAATTAGGTTTTCTTTCGCTTCCAGTCGTACACATTGCAACACAGGTAAGGTCACATGCTTACTGCTAATTCTTCCGATTAACTCTAAAGCATTTACTAACTGTGGGTGTGGAATAGTTATCTCCATATTTTTATATTACTCTATTTTACTCTTTATTATTAGGGGTGTGGAAGTGTGCAAAAGTGTAAATTATGGTGTGTTTTAAAGTCTGTATATGTACCACCAACTGTGAATGGTTGTGGGTAGTGATTAATTTTAACTGGATAGGAATGTGGATAGTTTTTTTCAGGGTAACCAACTGTTGATTAGTATACACTTTATCCACGATTTTTTATGACTTATTAAATATTTTTCTAACACTACCCACACCCCCATTGTTCTCTATCCACGACTTATTAAATGATTATTGGGGAAAAGTTTTGGGTGGTGTGAATAAATAAAAACTGGCTTATTTAAGCCAGTTTTTATTTATTTTAAGAGTAGCCTAACTTGGGTTATTTCCTCCTCTAGTTCCCCATCATGCTTTAGTTCTGCCTTAATCTTTTCACAGGAGTGGATTACTGTTGTGTGGTCGCGACCACCAAGTTTTTTGCCAATAGCTGGGTAAGAAACTTGAAAATCTTCCCGGAGGATATACATAATAATCTGCCTCGGCTTCACTACTTCCTTCCGACGAGTTTTTTCGTAAATACTAGCTTGATCAATATCATAGTACCTTGCCACTTTCTCAACCACATCAGTAATAGCGAGAGTTTTTCTTGGTCGAGAGCTATTTTTAATAATAGTTCTCACTTCATCAATAGATAGTGTGCGTCCAAGGAGTTGGGACTGGCACATAATTGTGTTCAGTGCCCCCTCGAGCTCACGCACGTTACCTTCAATACTTTCAGCAAGATGTTGAACTACATCATCACTCAGCGTGATGCTGTTTTGAGAAGATTTTGCTCTTAGAATTGCAGCGCGTGATTCTAGGTCAGGAGCCGGTAGGTCGACAATCATTCCTTGCGAGAAACGAGATTGTAGTCTTTCCTCCATTCCGTTTAATAAAGCTGGATGTTGATCACTCGAGAAGACAATTTGTTTATTATTGTCATGCAGGGCGTTGAATAGATGAAACAATTCTTCCTGAGTCTTTTCTTTAGTAGCTAGGAATTGAATATCGTCCATAATCAGTACATCATACTGACGATATCTATCTTTGAAGTTGTTGGCGCTACCGCTCTGAAGTGCATTGAAATAATCAACCGCAAAACGTTCACTGGTTACATAAAAAACTTTCTTACCAGTTTTCTTTATATGATTCCCTACTGCTTGGATAAGGTGAGTTTTACCGTGACCAGTCTTGCCGTAAATAAACAACGGATTGTATGTGATACCAGGTTTCTCACTGACGGTTTTTGCTGCTGCGTGAGCTAGAGCGTTGTATGGTCCAACCACAAAAGTATCAAAAGAATATTTTGGATTAAGGTTATCACTCTTATTGATATAGTAATCCTCTAAAGGTAGTGAAGCGTTAACAGTTTGGTTTTTGGTTGATTCTTGTTTACGTTCATTTCTTTGCGCCACAGTATATTCAACACTTCGGACGTAAGGTGTTAAGTCGCGGAGGGTCTTAAGAATCATTGTTTGAAACTTGTCTTGCAACCAGTCTTTAACAAAAACACTTGGTACCCCAACAGTAGCTGTCCCATCTTCTAGTGAGATGATGTGTGTATCTCTAAACCAGGTTTTAAAGTTTGCGGTGGTGATTGATAATTCAATCTTTACTAAAGCATCGTCCCATAATTGTTTAACATCTACTTGTTCGGTGTGAACAATACTGTTTGATGTTGATTGATGAGAGATGTGAGACATATCGTTCTAAATCGATTAGTAAAATGCATTATACCCGTGCCAAAAAAACTGTAAATATTTTTAGCAAAAATTCCAATTATTAAAACATCTTTTTTGATTACAAAAATGCAACTGGGGATAAACTGTGTATAACTTATAACAACTTTTTCAACAACCTACTTCCCTATTGAAATATTTATTTATTCATGTATAGTTCTGTCTGTAATAAATCTACGAAATTGTTATGCCAAAACGAACCTATCAACCAAGTAAGAAAAAGCGTGCAACTACACACGGTTTTCTAGTGAGATCTGCAACCCCAAGTGGAAGAAAGATTATTCAAGCTAGACGACGAAAAGGTCGCGCTCAACTAACAGTAAAAAAAGCTCAATAGAGCTTTTTTTCTTATATACTAACTAAACTATGTTTAAAAAGTCAGAACGATTGAATCGAGAGGACTTCAGTAGGTTTTTTAAAATTGGTAAACGTTATAACAATGACAATCTAACTATTGTTTATAATCAACACCCTTCCCTGCATGTGGCTGTTGTGGTCGGTAAAAAAGTATCTAAACACGCTGTACGTAGAAACAAAATAAAACGTCGCATTTATGCTCGCCTACAAGATGTTTTTAAGGTTAATAACCAAACTGGGGTTTTTATTGTAGTGGTAAAACCAGGATTCAACTCACTTACCCGTGCAGCAGCGGATGAGTTTCTGGTTGAGTCAATTGCTCCAATCACTAAAAGTGCGTAGAATAGAACTCACTTATGTTTAGTAATATTTGGCACACGTTCTTTTTTGACCCAGTTTATAATTCACTGGTTTTTTTTATTGATGTAATCCCTGGTGGCGATGTTGGATTAGCAATTATCGCTACTGTTTTATTGGTGAAGACAGTTTTACTTCCGATCTCTATCAAAGCGGCAAAGACACAGAAGATAATGAAAGATATTGAGCCAAAGCTAAAAGAGCTGAAGGTAAAATTTAAAGACGATAAACAACAGCAGGCACAGGCGATGATGGAGATTTACCGGGATGCGGGTATGAATCCGTTTGCGAGTATTTTACTAATATTTTTACAAATCCCAATCATTATCGCGCTTTACTTCTCTGTTTCTAGTGGCGGCGGAATTCCTTTACCAGACATAAACACTGATATCCTCTACTCTTTTGTGGCGGCTCCAACCGCTATCACAATGGAGTTTCTTGGATCTTTAGATATCACTAGTCGCAGTTTCCTTCTAGCTTTAGCGGCAGGAGTGACTCAGTTTATTTATGTAAATCTAACTATGCCGAAGCTGGCTCCAAAAGAGGAAGGGGCTGCTCCAGATATGAAAGAGGACTTTATGCGCAATATGCAGTTGCAGATGAAGTATGTGATGCCGGTTCTTATTACTTTGGTAGCCTACTCTATCTCAGCCGCTATCGCCCTCTACTTCTTTGTGAGTAATCTCATTAGTATTGGTCAAGAGTTTTATATCCGAAAGCACCGATAGAAAGATAAGTTTTATCTAGATAGAATCAAAGTAGAACAATAAAACACCCAGACCTATAGGTCTGGGTGTTTTATCATTCTTGAGTTAATAGCTACAAGACACACTTTTTGAATACTTAGTGCTGTCACCTGCTTTACCTCCAGCATTAACACAAGCACTTCTGGCGGTTGAGCAGTTGTATAGTATATTGTCAGTCCCAGCTTCATTATCATACTCAGTTTTACCTGAGTCTATACAACTAAAACTATCAAGCTTTAGATCTTTAGCTCTTGTGATACAAACCTCTGCCCCACCTGATGGTTTGTAGTACTCGCCCTTATAGCAGCTTATTTCATTATCCCAAGTCTTACTAAACCAGTAGTCATTACATTTATCAGTATCGACTTGTTCACACATATTTTTCACAGAATTACTGTCCATTCCAAGAGGAATAGCAGTAACCTGATCACCATTTTCTATAGTGTATGGAGGGGGTGTTTTAACAGTGCCTGGATGGCTAACTGGAGCTGACTTACTTATATTTAATCCTCCTTTCAGAATATCAGGGTTGATTACAGTAATAATCAGTACCGCAGCCAGGACTACCAGTAGACCAAGCAGAGCTCCTTGAATATCTTTCTTAGCCTCCCCTTTGGTGGTAATGATATCTGTAGTCATCCATTTAACGCCAGCAATTACAATCTTAATCACTGCCAGTAGGGCCGCTATACTGATGGAGAGTGCGTATAGGGCGTTGATGTATGAATTGAAGTCAGTGTTTACGTTGGTAACTCCAGGGATTCCAACTAACGGTTTATACTCTGCAAAAACAAATGTAGGAGTAAGGATTATTACTAAGGCTAAAAAGGATAGGTATTTCATAAGCTATTAACTAGGGTTTGATAAACTTTGTACTCGCTCGTAAAGCCAAAGGGTTTTATCGTTTTTGTTTAGGAAGTAAATATTTTTATCATCAACCCCTAAGTCAATATCTACGATATCTAACTCCCTGCCTGATTCAGATTCTGTATTAATAAGCATGGTAGCGCTCCCGGCTAAAGTTGTTTGCCAAATAGAGTCTGCGAAATAGGTCTCACCTGAATACCAGGAGTCAGGAATGTTTAGGTTATTATTGATTGTACTTTGGGCACAAATCACTAGCTCAGAATTATTTGTACTAAATGCACACTTTTCTGGGATGGTGGTTAGGACATGCTTCGTAACTAAATCCTCGCTAATGTTGTAGAAAAAAGTTTTATACTCGCCATTGTCTTGTTTGCTGTATATCACCAAATCATTATTTCCTGAAGCAGACATGCCGTATCCATCGATTGGAAGTCGGGATATTTTTGTACTATCAATCTTGAATAGAAAGCTCTCTAGCTTACTGGTGGTTTTTGGGTACGCAAAGTGTGAATCTGAAGCGGTACTACCCCAGTCAATAGTAGCGTCTCGGAAAGGTAGGGTGAATAGAGTTTTACTTGTCTTGTCTTCAGGATTGTATGACTTACCAATGGTTGAATTTTGGGTTTTTACCGCGTATAGGAAGTGGTTGTCATTAGTGGCTGAGAAGCTAATGATTGACTCGTCTAAGTCTGAGGTAGAAAGTTCGTTGGTGGTTGAACTGATGGTTCCAACTAAGTATGTACGACCACTCCCCTCACCTGAGCGGTACATGATGTATTTTCCATTTGGGGTTATTTCAGCTTCTTGGCTAGAAGGGATGGTGGTGCCGGATAGTCGGGATTCTTCACCTGTCTCTAGGTCGATAGAAAAAACATGTCCAGTACCAGCTTCTACATATAGTATAGCTGGGGTTGAGCTGGCGTCTTTTACAAATTCATTAAAACCAATCACTGGCTTGGTGGTTAGTTGACGTAGTCTGTCTGGACTGCTCAAATCTACAACCGCTTCCCCATCGGTGGTGTCGGTGTTTTCTATATATGAAGTATCTGTGGTGTCGCCGAGATTTAAATCTGCAAAAGTATCATCGGCGTTTTTTGGACTACCGAAGAAAAGCATGTAAACCCAAATTGCAATCAAAATAAGAATGATGACAACTCCACTGATGATAAAGACTGGACGTTTCATAATTAGAAGTTTATTTGAATACTATCTCTAGCGCCTTGTAATACTTGTGTGGTGTCTCGAACATGGAACTGAAGGTTTGAATAACCAGAAAATCCAACTCGCTGCAAGGTAACCTCATACGGGTTGCCACCAACATTTCCAGAATTAACTCCGTTTATCTTCCACTCACTCAAGTCTGGGTTGTTGTAGACTCTAGAGTCTAGGTTGAATGGTTCGGCTTGTACTGTGACACTGTTCCCTATTAGTGCCAAGCTACCTACGATTGGTCGGTGACTTGTGCCAAACAATTGATTCACTTCATAAAACTTCAGTGTCGGCTCGACAGAAGGTATAGAAACAGCTCTCTTCACTATCACATTTCCTTTTGTGTCTGTGACTTGTAGATACAGCACCATCTCACCACCTCTTGGGGTAGTAAAAGATACTTGGTTTAGACCACGGATTGGTCCTCCGTTAAGTACGGTTTGGTTGAGTCTCCAAGTGTAAACCAAATCAGGATCCATAAAGGTGTCTGTGCTGACTAGGGCTGTCGCATTTACAATGCTGCCGATACTTGGTAGTGAGCGGCCTAGGTAAAAATTTGGTACTCGTGTTTGTGGTTCGATTACTATGTCTAGATACACTGGCTTGACTGTTCGTTCGAGTACCTCCTTTCCTCCCTGAGGCTTACTCAATACTACTTCAATTTTTTGGTTCACCCCGACCGCACCTGCGGTGAATTGGGTTGAGCGTTGGTTCAAGGCTTCGGTAACCACTTGGCCATCTAAAACCCAGCTGACATTTGAACCATAGGTACCACCACTGTAGTCATTTAGAGTGGCGGTCACTACTTCCCCTGGTCTTGGGAATTCTGGTTGTAGTTCGATGTTTAGCTCGGGGTTGATAATAGATGAGCCGATTTGGGCGAAGGCAGTATTGACTAAAAAGCCGCTGATTAAAAATGTAAATATAAATAGTTTCCTCATACGATAATAATAGCAGACCAAGGGATTATTTTAGGGTTAATATCCTTTAAATGTGGGAAATTACGTTTTGTGGGTATTGCGTGTTTTTACTAATGTGGTATAAACAATAGTGGGAGTGTCACTAGCTGACACTATGTTCAATCGCAACAAAAGGAAACAAATTTCCAATTTAAATAATTGAGGAGAGTCATCATGAAGACCAAAAAAATCATGACCGCAGCTCTGGCTGCGATGGTAGCACTGATGTTCGCTTCTGCCCCAGCCTTGCCTGCAGCTGCTGGCCCGTTTGATACGTCAACTGCACGCTGTAATAAATATGGCGGAACTAAGCTTCGCTGCATGACGAAGACCGATTCGAGCAGAGGTACCGTAGGTGCTGTAATCAAACATTTCCGTGGCAATCTGACTATTGAGCGTATGCGCTCATTAAATGGTTGGAGCGACCGTGTAGTCGATACAACGGAAATTCCACAAGGAGCCAGCTTTGCTTTTGCTGGATCAATTTGAGTTTACGGAAGAGAGTCTGGGTATGAAAACTACCCAGACTTCGTTTTTTATTTTGGATGAAGCCAGACCACTACCGTCCAGACGATAAACCAAGGAAAGAGGTTTGCAACTGGAAACCAATAGCCAATGAGACACAATAGTAGAGCACCCATTTTCATACCCCCGGCTTTACCAGATAAGGGATTAAGGAAAGCGATTTTATAGATAAAGTAGATAACCAGCAGCATCGCTAGGCCAAAGAAGAAGACTATGGAGTTAGAAAGTAGGAATAGGTGGCTTGGATTCAATATATCAATATCTATACCTACTAATTTCAATACATTTTCAGCAACAAAACTCAGCACTGTTACTAAAACTTCCCCCACGCCCTCTATCATTGAAGATACAAGACCTCTATCATCCGCTTTCGCATTAGTTGATATGGTTAGGCTCTCAACGAAACCAGTCACGCCGAATAAAATAATACTCAGGATGGCGAAGGGTAACTGGAACATCATCCAGGCGCTGATGCCGCCGGCCAGGATACTGGCGTTGACGGTGGTGACTTTGCCCCGAGTAAAAGCAGCTTTAGCTAGGGAGTTGCCGCCGCCCGGTAGGTTGATTTTTGAATAATTTTTTCTCGAGACAATTCGAGGATTTTGATAGTGTGTTGTTTTAACGGCGCGGATGTTTTGGTCTGGTTTTGGTTGGTGGTAGCTTGGGTCATTGGCAGAGGTGGGCTGGATGCCTTTTTTGGCGTATTCAGCGTTGAAGTTGGTGGCGGTATCTCTTTTGCCGCTGACGAATTCTGTGTTTTTGGGTGAACCAGGCATGTTGGAGGTCCTGATATTGCGGATGTTGTCAGAACTCAATTTCCCAGGCTTTCCCTTACGAGAAAAACCGCTCCGAGCCGGCTGGCTGGAAGGTTCTCCTCGGTATTGGTCATCTGCTCGTTGAGGCACCGCCATATACTAAAAGTATACTACACTCGAGTAGCCTGAAGTTCTTCTCGGGCTTTTTTGATTTGGAGAAGCTGGGATGGGTCTGAGGTGATGATTTGGTCCTCGGTGTATGAGGCGATGATTTTTATAGCGACATGCTTTAGACCAGCAAAGAAAATTCCCTCCCCTACACTAGACTCGAGAAGTAAAAATTTTTCTTCATCGGTCAGGTTGAAGGTGCGCTGGATATTGTCTATAGCGGTTGGAGACTGTTTCATCAGGAGTTGGATTGATGAGTTGGTAATCATCGGTACTCCATAAGGTGAGCGTAAGAAGTCGTCTACGTCTTGGGTAATAGTGGCGATACCAAGGTAGTATTTTCGGCCACGTTTAGCTAGTGAAAATAGGAAAGAGGCGGTGTCTTCAGATTTCATCATCCACCAGGCTTCATCAATCACCATCAGGCGCTTGGCCAAGCGTCGTCGTACACTACCCCAAATGAAGTTGGTGATGATGTACATGGCGATGGTCTTTAGTTCGTCCTCCATGTCTCGGAGTGAGAACACGACGAATTTTTGATTGATATCTACGTTGGTTGGTTGGTTCATGAAGCCAGACCAGGTCCCAGAAGTGTACTTCTGGAGTCTGGTGATGAGCGAAGAGCTGCCGTCCATTCCTGCTAGTACCATTTCGAAGTCTGTCAGTAGGGGCGGCTCCATGTCGGTAAAATCTGTGTCACCGGTAATATCCTTGAGGGCGTAGGTTTCTTGGATGGCGAGATCGATAAGGGTTTCTTCTTCTGCCGATAGTCCGCCAAGCATCAAGCGGAATAGTCCAACCATTTCAATGATGTGAGTGCGTAGTACATCGCGCGGATCCTCATCATCGCCTGGTGGTGGAAGATCAAACGGGTTGATGTGGTGGTTGGAAGAAAGAGAAATATTGAAAAATCTTCCGCCAGTAGCCTCGGCTAGGTACTCATACTCTCGCTCAGGGTCAAGTACGATAACTTCAGTACCAAACATAAGTGAACGAAGAATCTCAAGCTTCAATCCGTATGACTTCCCTGCCCCCGATGTAGCAAAGGTGACTGAGTTGTAGTTGGTTAGGCTGTAGCGGTCGAAAAGCACCAAAGAAGAATTGTGACGGTTGATGCCGTAAAGGATTCCAGTGTCTGAAGTAAGGTCGAAAGATGTGAATGGGAAAAAACTTGAAAGCGGCTCGGAGTTGAATTTACTGTGAACCAAAAGTTCGTCGTTTGAAAGCGGCAGAACACTCTTAAGTCCTTGCTCTTGTTGGAACAAGGCAGGCTTCATCGCCACCATACGCGCATCTAAAATACCTCGAATATCATTTTCAACTTTGTTTATTTCTGCTTCACTCTCTCCGTAGATAGTGAGATAAAATCCAACATTGAAAAGTTTTTCCTCAGCTTGCTGGAGTTTGTCTCGTAGGTCCTCTAGGTTTCGATAGGCAGCTTCTAGTTGAGGGTCACGCACTTCTCCCCTATCTGCTTTTACATTAATCTGGCTTTGTACTTCGGCTACTTTCTTTTGGAATTTCTTGAGGGTCTCGGCAGTGTCGATAGGATGAATAAAAATCGATACATCAATCTCCTTGGCCAAGTTTAGAACTGGCTCCATCCATCCGTCGTTCAAAAAGCGTGGGTAAGAAACCGCATAGTAGACACGAGCGTTTACACCGCTGATGTTTATGCTGCGCGGGCTGATATTGATAGCTGACGGGGCGATAACGTCTGTGAGAGTCAGGAGTTGATTGCTGAGTGACGGGTTGTTGTCACCGCCTCCGCCTGCTTTGTTGTTTTGTGGTTGTAGAAAATCAAGAAGTGCCATGATATTTTGTTAGGCGTTATCGACTAAAGGGGCTGATCCGGTTGCGTCTGCTGGGTTGTATAGGTGGTAGAAAAGTTCCACCAAGTCATCCTTTTGTAGGGTGACAGTACGGACTCCGACCCGAGCTAGTCCTTCTGTCACCATACCTACCCTCTGCTCAAGCTGAACTCGGTGCTCTTCGAAGCGAGCCTCGGTTGGAAGATTTGATGTCTTAGTGGTGCCGGTAAAAATATCTGTGATGCCCTTTGTGATATTGATTTTGGCTGGAGAATAAGGGATTACCACGAAGAAATTCTTACTCATCACATCGATGTCTTCTGTGAAGGTGCGGATAAACTCCATGTATTCACGAAGCTGGATTCGCATCAGGTCATTGTCTTGCTTTACCTCTAGGCCGGATAAGACATCTAGGTATGGTTCGATATTTAGTTTTCTTGATTGAACATATATCTGTAATGAGAAGTCTAGGGTGTTTAAAAATTGTTGGAACTGCATCAAGATAGCTTTTTGCTCATCTAGAGATTTTAAGGCGAAGTTGACTGAAGAAGCCAGAACAACCATAGACATTTGACCGTTCTTTTGGATGACTACGTTGTCTTTTATATCTCGGATAGATACAAAGTCTTGTGATATTCCTTGCGCTTTTGGCATATTATTCGCTTTTTTGTAAGGCTTGTAATTCTAATTTTCTGGCTAAAGATGTGATGTTCCCTTTTGCGGTTCTGGTCTTGGTGGCGGTACTAGAGAGTCCGTGGCCGTTCTCGCTTGGCTTGGCTGGTGCGGAGGCTCTGTGCACAATGTCTGACTGCTGTCGCCACAGGTAGAGTCTCTGGCTTGATAAATATTTTACAATCGCTTCTAAAAAATATGAAAAAGGTCGGTTGTTGACTGGGTAGAATGAAAGGGCGCCAGCTAGAGCGGCCAGAGGTAGGCCGAATATTACAAAGACAATAAGTGGAACTGTGAAAAACATCACTACAGAAAATCCCACTCCCCCACTGAGATATAAAAATTGTCGCCAGGTCAGCGGACCAAATATCTTATCTTCGATTTCGATGAATTGAGGAACTTCAAAACGCATACACCACCATTATACATGGTGGTGATGCAAAAGTTGGTTGAATTATTCATAGTTCGGGCGAACTTTGAATAATAATCTAGCGTTTTAGGATTGAGTCTTGGCTTGATGAGTAAGTGGGAGTGTTGTCTTTATTGGCATCTATATCTCTCGCCATGGTGCGAATGTGTGGAATTGCCTTCAAGGCAGATTCTGTTTCGGCGATTTCTTTTGAGATTTCAGGCTGAACAACTGGTGGTTTTGGGACAGGGGTTGGGGCCGGTGTCGGAACGGGAGTCGAAACTGGAGTGGTTGTTGTGGTCGGAGGTTCTATTGGTGATTCTGTGGGCCGAAGTTCTCCTAAAGCGGCTTGATGTTGGGTGTCAAAATCTTCTGGAAGTGCGGAAAGAATAGCACTGGCAACCAAGGTAGACTCATCAACTGATAGTTCACACTCCCTAGAAATGAAAGTGACCAACTCATCTAAGCTAATGAAAACCAGTAAGTATAATGATATTCCATTGCTTAAAGCGGCAGTTTGGCTAGGGTTTAGTTTTAATATGTCTCGGAAGCGCTCAGCTGCTTTATCAGCAAAATCACTTTTGATTAGCTTTGCATAATCAGGATTAAGTATCTTTATTCTGTCTAATATTGTTGTGTCAATCATATGATTATTCGCTAGCTGGTGCTGGAGCTGGAGGGACTGTGTTGGCACCGCCCTGTTCTATAAGCTGTTGTGCAATGGTGCGTGCCATGGCAGCATTAGCTTCATTCTCCATCCCCTTCATTCCATTAACACCATACTTCTTTACCATATCAGCGTGCATAGCCTTGTATACATCGGATCTTTCATTCATAGCAGAAATGGCTAGGATGCCAGCAGCACCCATGGTGCCAACCGCGGCTGCACCACCAAGCCCGGCTGCGATTCCGGAAGCTGATCCCGCGCCGCTACCTGCAATACCTGCAGAAGCTTGGTTTGTCATATCGCTCCACTTGCTTTGAGTCTTTGCCAGGTATTCCATGTAGGCAATTTCATTTGCGTACTTAACCTTAGCCTCAGCCTCCTTGTGAGCGTTCTTCGCCTTGTCCTCCATAGTTTTGAGCTGTACGGCTGCAGTAGCTTGAACATTGGTAAACTTTTGTTCAATGGCCGCTACACGCTTCTTACTGTCCTCGAGTGCCTGTCTTTCGGCTGTTGAAGCACTGTCACCCTTGGCTTCTATATCAGCTACCTTAGCTCTCTCAGCTGCACGCTCCTTAACAATTGCTAGTGATTCAGTATTGGCTAGTTTGCTACCAGTATCCTCGGCTAGCATCCTCTCCTTCTCCTTTCTTTCATCTGAAGTTAGGTTGTTTCCGCTGAGTTCTTGAGTGAGGCTAGCGATAGATGCGTCTAGATCCTGAATGTCGCTTGTTAGTTCGGCGGTAGCTTCGATATCGCTCTTCTTTAAGATTTCTTGGTTCTTGTTTAGGCGGTCCTGTCTTGCCTTTAGAGCTGGTGTTGCAGCGTTTGCTTCAGCTGCGATCTTGGCTGCATCAACTGCGATGGCTGCCTGAGTCTCTGGATTAGAAAGGTCGGCATTGGTCTTGATAGATTCGACAAATTTCTGGTTGGCTTTGACTGTATCATCAATATGCTTGGCGTAACCACCCTTCTTGCCTTGGCCAATAGAGAGATTTTTCCCTACACCGCCAACATTTCTAGCGTCAAAACTAGCCCCAGCCACAGCTTGGGTAGACTGGAAGAATTTTTTACCTAGGTATGTGCGACTGGCTCGAGCTTTCCACTTCTCATCCTGACTCATTTTGTAAGCTTGAGCTCCAACAGTATTTCTCATTGCCCAGGCGCCAGCCCCAAAAGTGGCTCCACCAGCTGCTGCCCCGACACCTCTCTGGACTCTGCCGCGGAGGTTGTTACCCATTTTGAGGGCAGTGTCTGCGCCGTTGGCGCCGAGTTTTGTTCCGACCACTAGAGCCGCAATCAAGAAGACACAAGACAAAATAAACGGTGGTATGGTGGCTGAGAAAGTGCCGGCGATAGTGTCGCCACTTCCTGACATGGAGCCCTGGAAATCAACCTTCTTTTGTGAACCGCCTGTACCGTAAAAACCAGCGATTATTTGACTAGCGAAGTAGATTAATAGTAAGTAGGCGGGTGCGAAAAAGGCACGTCCGAGAAAGCCTTTCCAGTATTCTGATGATTTGCTCTGTAGGCTTGGGAAAACCCAGCCGAGGAACATGAGAGGTGAAAGTACCATGTAAACACAAAGTACAGCGTAGCGAATAATAAGTAGGATTCCTCCAGCAGCAAATACAAAGGCGGCGACCATAAAAAGGATAGCAGTACCCATAATGTAACCCCAGGCGCCGCTAGTCCCCTGTAGATTTTTTGGCAAACTAGATGAACCATCTCCTCCCCAAATAGAAGGGAGTCCAAGGTGTGACATGAATGTGTCTGAGACTAGCACTCCTTTAGAAGCGTCTGTAACAAAGCCTTGGGTGGCGATTTGGCTGGCGAGAATGTTGGTAAGGTCTACCACAAACTTAGTGATGTAAAGACTGAAGTTTACTAGTAAGGCTGCTAGGATAAGATTGATTAACCACTTGCGAGTACTGGAGTCGTCACTATCGAGTATCATTTTGAAGCCGATATAAACTAAGCCAAAGATGAAGGTGAGGTTGAAGATGTCTCTGACGTTGACCCACAATTTGTCCACTACCACCCCTACTCCACTATTGAGAAATGAGTCACCAAAGCCAACTACGAAGCTTGTTACACCTGCGTTTAGGAGTAGTCCACCCCATCCGGCCAGTAGTCCAAAAAAGTTGTTTACAAAACTCCAGATCAATTCTTGTACACCACCATAAACATCTGCAAAGGCAAAGCTAGGTGTCAGCAGAAAAACTGGCAGTATGAGTAGGAGTATTTGTAGGTGTTTTTTTTGAACGTTCATAATTGTTTTTGGTCGCTATCTGAGGGTGGTCTTCCACTTGGATTCATAGGCATCTATGCTGGCTTCAGCATACAGTACCAAGGTGATGTAGTCAGACATGATGGCGGCCTGAGTATCGAAGTCTTCCGCCAAGACTGCTGCGTCAAACTTTATAATCATGTTTTGGAGAGCGGGGATACTGATGGCTACGTCTGTCTGCAAATCAAAAGTTTCATTATAAGCGTCAATCGCTCCGGCTCTCCTTTGGGCGTGGACGGTTGGGTTGCTGCCGTAAGCTAGTAAGGCTGGTTGGTAAGTTCGTATTAGCGCTTCCAGTCGTTGTTGATCGGCTAGTGAATCAGTCAGTAGGGCTCTCGATTCAGCTGGGTTGATACCACCAGTGCCTTCGGCCTGGAGCTGGTTGATGTAAGAGCCTCCGTTGAAGCCGCTGTAGGTGTGACCAGTTCCACCAGAAAGACCTAGTAGACCAGCAGCTCCTGTGAGGGCTGTATTGGCAAGCTGACCAAGTAGGGCTGAAATGACCTCATTTATTTCATCGGCTTCTATCAACGATTGTCTCCCAGTATCTAAATTGAATGACAGAGCTTCCTCGATAATTTTACCGGGCTTAGAAATGAAACATTCTTCTCGTGGGCTGGCGGCTCCATGGACGACTTCACAGATCTCGCCAGACAAGAATCCGTCACCAAAATCTAAAAGTTTAAGCTCTTCACCTTGAGCATTAATTATTCTTGCTCTGGCTCCAGACTGAGCCGCTAGAACTGATCCATAAGGGGTGTAAGTTTCTGGGGTAGCAGTGATATCAAACCACCCTTCCCAACCGCCTTGGGTAAAATCACCAGATATAAAACCTTCAAGGTTGCTTAGTACCCCAGAAAGCGTACAGGTCGGAGCTGGTTGACCGTTGCCTCGTATGCGGTCGTATTGGAGAGCGACAGATATTTGTACATCTAGCCTAAAAGGCGAACATATAAACGACCCGAGTGCACCAAGGTCAGCAATGTACTCGCCAACCGCTTGATCGGCCGCATTTATCAAAAATCCTTCTAGGTTGGTCACAAAAGCGGGACTACCTTGAAAGCCGGAGTTTATCCAACTAATGATGCTTTGGACCATGGAAGATACGATGCCTTTGGCGATAGCCCAACCGATACCGTCGAGTTGAAGCTCCTTAATGGCAAGATTATTTGAAGCAAAAGCTGAGATTTTGTCATAAGCAGCTGAAGCTGTGGCTGCGATATTAACAAATCCTAATTGTATTTGATTTAGTATCTGTGTTGGCTCAGTCGATCCCCCCGTCATTCCTCCGGCCTCGACGGTCTCTACTTGGTTGTAGGGTTGAGGGATGTAGGTAGCAACAAAGCCGAATATTATAAAAACTGTTAGTACCAAGCTCTTTTTTAGTAGTGTGAAAAAATAATCCATAAGCTATTAATTAATTTTGAAAATCGGGACTAAAGGCAACGAATAATAAGGCTGGGTCATTGGCAGAAAAAAGGTCAGCGTGAGGCTCGAGCGCTAGGTATAGGTTTTGGAGGGATAGAACAAGCCCTGTTGCGTCGTCTTCGTAGCGCTTGAGGCGTAATAGTGTCACCGCTGGATCGTCTAGGACCAGAGTCATGGCCTCGATATCTTTATGGATGGCGTGGTAAGTATTGATAAGGTCTAGGTGTTGCTTGGCCAAGAAGGCTGGAGCGGGTAGATTGAGGGTTTCATCACGATAGAGTCGGTAGATCTCAGAAAGCTTCTTGAGCTCCTCGAGTCTAGATTCGTTTTTATCTCGCAAAATATCTTGCAAAATAGCCAATTCTCCCTCTAGATCAGAGTTACTATTTCTCGAGATAATGTCAGCGGCAATATTGGCGTAGTTGACTATGTCTCGGTCAGACCACTCCTTCAAGACAATAATATCCGGTGTGTCGTATAGGTCGTGGGCAGTTTCCTTGCTTAAAATATTGACCGTATCAGCGATGATTTCTTCATCACTTCGCCCAAATGGCCCAAACCCACGAGCTTCGATAATGCTCTCCATGAAGTCGATACCTAGCTTGCCGGTTAAGGTCTCAGGAGCTTTGTAGGTGTCGACTGCTTCAGTAAGCAGGACTGGTTTTGTGGTGACGAATTCATCGCGCCAGTCCTCGATTCCATTTTGATCGTTGTCAGTCACGGCAATAGCTTCACGAGGTGCAACTTCGATGCTGGCAACAGTGGCTTGTTGTGGTAGAGAGGCTGAAGACTTACCGAAATTACTTATCGTGTAAGCACCAGCAACTAGCGCAAAACCGATAATGGATGCGCCAAGAATCTTCGGGTTAATCTGCCCCTTCATATACAGCTAGTATATCAGCCTTGGGAAGGCTTATTTTAGAATGAGCAGCTATGTTGTGTATTAGTCTGTGTATAACCTGTTGCTTGCAATGAGGGTTAGGCTGCCTATATCAGTGTATAAACCTGTGGTTAATGATGTTGATAAGGTTTAGCCATGTATTTAGCTTTATATCCTCAGCTCGGATGTCTAGTGGGAGGCCGAGTTCGGTGAAGATGTGTTTAAGTTCTTCCCTATCAAATTCTGATGAAAGGTTGCCGATTAATTGTTTTCTTTTTTGAGCGAATCCCAGATGGATAACTTTAAAGAATAATTCAGAAGAAAAATCATTAAATTTGTCTCGACTGATATTATTGATGGCTACGATAGCAGAGTCTATTTTTGGTGGCGGAGTAAAATGTCCCTTTTTGACTGTGCATATATATGAAGGCTCGCCAAATACTTCAATCGATAGGGATAGAAGTGATTCTTTTTCATCACGAGCGATTCGCTCTGCTACTTCTTTTTGGATTAGGAAAACCAAGGTGTTTGGTTGGCAGTTTGATTCAAGAATAGTTCGGAAAAGAAAACCTGATAGATAGTAAGGGATATTTGAAACTACCTTAAAAGAGCCTTGTTTTAAGCCAAATTCTTCTAAATCTAAGGTGCGAGCATCGTGGTGATGAATGACTAGTTGATGATTGGAGATTTCTTTAGGAAAAGTTGTTTGGAGTTCGGCGATGGCGCGCGCGTCGGCTTCGATGGCGATGACGCGGCCGCCACGAAGGAGTATCTCGCGGGTGAGAACGCCGGTGCCAGGGCCGATTTCGAGTACAATGTCCCCTGCCTCGATGGCGGCCGCGTCACACATCTTCTTTGGCACGTAGTCACTGTTTAAAAAATGCTGACCGAGTGACTTCTTGTGTTCAAACTTTTCTTTCATGTTGTAACGTTACGGTACTGACTGAAAAAGTGCAACTAAAGAGGTGGTGGGACTAGTTGCGGTATTTGTTTGAGGTTATACAGATAATGAAAACTGGGCGCACATATTCTATCGGCATATTCCTCACACGCTCCGATGTCTGCCGGCATTACTGAGCGCAAAACCCCCGCGAACGCTCAGAATATACCGATAGAATATGTGCTTGGGGACGCTTGACCCTGCAAAATAATAGACTGCAGAGAGAGTCGTCGTTCTCGCAGCGGATGATTCCCTACTGAAAGCTCATTGTTTTTCAACCTTCTTTCATTAAAAAAACACTGACGCACCCTCAGCGAATAGCGACTATGGCTGGGTGGGTTTGGCTGGGGCAGCCAAGGAGTGTATGAGTCGAGGGAGTGTAAGTGCTTTTTTGCCGCGTGACTCACTTTTCCCTTCTGCCTCAAGCTTAATTTAGTCCAGATAAATAGTAGTTTCGTAGCCAGAGCTCACACTGCCGCCTTTTGGTTCGGCTGCTTCGACGTGTTTTTGGCTAATGTCATTTAGGAATGACGACGGTAGGTTTACTCGTTGACTACCAAAAATAGTGCGCATGTGCGCGTAGGTCAAGAAAACTTTTTTTTCTGCTCTGGTCAGTGCAACATAGAAAAGTCGACGCTCTTCCTCTTGGTCCGTGCGTCCATCGTCGAGGCGTTCGTGTGGAAACAATCCCTCCTCAAGACCAGTGATAAACACGTAGGCAAACTCTAGTCCTTTGGCGGCGTGGATGGTCATGAGGCGAACAGCATTTTGCTCTTCTTTTTCCTTGAGTTCGTCTTGGTCACTTTGAAGCGCAGCACTTTCTAAAAGCTGCTCGACCGCTTCACTCGGTTCGATGTCATTGTAGCGACTTGCAAGCGTAACCAGCTCACGCAAGTTCTCGATTCTTTCCATCGCTTCTTCTGTCCCCTCTTCTCTGAAGCTGGCTTCTAGGCCGGTTCGCGCCATAATGAATTTTATGGTGTCAGACAAAGGTTTTTCAACGGCGGTCTTGGCGATGTCAGACATTATGCCGTCAAACACTTTTACTTTTGCGGCTGCACCAGCATTGAGCTCGGCTCGATTGCCTTCGATTACTTTAAGCATAGTCACCTTACCAATGCCGCGAGCTGGAGTATTGATGACTCGGGTTAGGTCTGCATTACTTCCTGGGTTCAGAGCTAGGCGCAAGTATGAAAGTACATCCTTTACTTCTTTTCGCTCGAAGAATTTTGTACCAAGTAATTGATAAGGAACATTGAAGTTTAAGAAAGCTTCTTCCAATGAACGTGATTGGAAATTGGTGCGGTACAAAATCGCAATCGAAGCTGGATCGGCGCCGTCGGCTATAAGTGACTGTGCGGTGAGTGCCACATACTCCGCTTCTTCGTAGCCGGTCATGCCTGCGTAAAGGGTTATCTTCTCGCCCTCATGATTATTGGTGAAGACATTTTTTTCAACCCGGTTTTGGTTTTTCTTAATAATGTCGTTTGAGGCTGCGATGATGGTTTGGGTGGAGCGGTAGTTTTCTTCGAGGAGGATGGTGGTAGCTTGCGGGAAATGACGTTCAAACTGGAGAACGTTTTTGATGTCGGCGCCCCGCCAAGAATAGATATTTTGGTCGATGTCACCTACTACACATATATTGTGCTTTTCTCCGGCGAGCAGTTCAGTTATAGAAAATTGCACTCGGTTGGTGTCTTGGTATTCGTCGACATGGATGTACTGGTAGCGAGCTTGAAGGGTTTCTCGCACATGCTTGTATTCACGCAGCAAGAAAAGAGTTTTGGCCAACAAGTCGTCAAAGTCTAGCGCATGTTCGGCGCGCAGGGTTTCTTCATACCTTTCCCATACTTCGGCTGCCACTTGCTCGGGGTAAGAATTCGCAGCGTCTTTAAAAGCCAGAGGGGTAATCGCATCACCCTTAGCGCGAGAAATAATAGAGAGGATTTTTCTTGGTTCAAATTCTTTCGGGTTGTAACCGGCTTTTTCTATCGCTTGTTTTACAGCTTTCTGACTATCGCTGCGATCGTAGATAGTGAAATGTCGACGCAGGCCAAGGGTGTCATGAAACTCCCTCAATAACCTGACTCCGAGAGAGTGAAACGTGGTAACGGTCGGCAGGCTGTCGATGACAGCTCGATCGGAGGGGAAATATTTTCGGGTGAGTTCCTCTACTCGCCCACGCATTTCTTTGGCGGCTTTGTTGGTGAAAGTAACGGCCAGAATATTGTGTGGCGCCACCCCTTGGTGAATCAGGTGAACGATACGCTGTGTAATAACTCTGGTTTTACCTGAACCAGCTCCGGCTAGCACCATAAGTGGTCCATCAATGTGTAAAACTGCTTGTTTTTGTGGGTCGTTTAGACCGTCAGTGTAAGGTAGGTTCGTAGTCATGTTGGGACATGATAGCACAGGAAAAAAGTGTGGTGTAAATGAAAAGGCGCGGACCGAAGGTCCGCGCCTAATGTTACAACCAGCTGGGTTTCCAGCCTTTTTTGTACTTCTTCCACCGCTTTAGCCATTCATCGCGAAACACGGTGTACTGTACCTCATCTTGCCACTCCCCGTTCACAAAGTGTTCTTGGGGGATAGTGGCCGTGTGACGATAACCACACTTTTTGGCGTACGACCGACTAGGTCCGTTTCCAGCAAGGATGCTAGAAGTAACCTTGCGCAAGCCTCGCCACATAAAAGCGTACTCGAGAAGCAACATCTTAGCGTCAGTTCCGTAACCTTTGTTCTGATAATCAGATTCACCTATCAGAGTGCCAGTGACAGCGCTTTGTCTGTGGAGGTTGATGTGAAGTGAGATGTTGCCGATGGGCTTGTCATCATGTGTGTAGATGCAAAGTGAGAGATGGTTCATTGGGTCCTGATTAGACTTTTCAAACCAAGCTCTCTCGTTTGCCATCGTCATCGGCCAAGTTACAAACAAGTATTTGTTATTGGCTGGATCGTTGATCCATGTCTGCAACAAGGGCAAATTTGCTTCGCAAATAGGCCGCAGAATGGTCTTCTTCCCTTTCCGCCAGATTGCAGGGGTGATGAAATCGTCCATGGTTGTATCTCCTAGTTGAAAGAACAAAAGCAGCTTGCTGAAGGCAAGCTGCTTAGAAGAGATAAATTCAAGTGGAGTTTACGTCGTCAAACCAAATTGCCTAAAAGTGTTAGATGCAAATACAAAACCGGACATAGTACGGTTTGTTGTGTTGACGGCATAGCAAAGAGGCCATGCTGTCGGCACTTTTGAAACACTAAGATTTTGGACAATTTGTCGCATGTAAAAACTTTACTATTTAAATATATTTGTGTCAATGGCATTTATGAGGCTCTAAAGCAGGCTAAAACAGACGATAAAGCAATTGGCCAAAAAAGTGTATTTCGTCAATTGCTATCCCTATCTTCTCTAGTAGAATGTCTCTCGTACCAAAGCGTTGGTATGTCGGGAGGATAAAAACTCCTTTTCAGACACCTTGAACGGAAGTATCGATAGCACGGCGGCGAGACCTTAACCGAAGACGTATTCAACCTCACTCAGAATCATCTGATGATTGCTCTGGAAAACCAGACCATCAGTTTTCATATTTAAATTCTATCTCCCCTAAGATTAGGGTGGCTACGGAAGTAACATTCCTAGCTTTATTCATTGCAGTACCGCTATCGGTACAAGCTGGATTTTTTGATAAATTTTTTACAAATGCTTCTGCGCAAGTTTTGCCTGAAGCAAATATTGCAACCGCTGCAGCGGCAGATGTGCCACTTTTAGCAGCACTCCAGAACCCAAACCCGCTAGGTGCCCGAGGTGGTGCAGAAATTGTGGTTGATGAAAATGCTCTTGTTTCTAACGGCCCGGTCGGAGAAGAGATTATTGCTCAAAATAAGACTAATTCGTCAGAAATTAGAGTTTATACTGTGCGACCAGGCGACTCCCTTTCTGAGGTGGCCGAGATGTTTGGTGTTACTACCAATACTATTATGTGGGCAAATGATCTAAACCGAGCTACCGAAATCCAGCCTGGAGATACACTTGTTATTCTGCCGATTGTTGGTGTTCAGCATATTGTAAAGAAGGGTGACACAATTAGTACGATTGCTAAGAAGTATGAAGGAAATGTTGAAGAAATTCTGTCTTACAACCAATTAACTTCAGCTGATGGCCTGGCTGTTGGGGACACACTTATTATTCCTGGAGGTGCGATGCATGCGGCACCAGTCAGAGTGGCGGCAAGTTCTCAGCCAGTAAAGACTTCTGGCGCATCAAGTGCTGGGTTCTCTCATCCTGCTCCTGGCTCGGTCAAGACTCAAGGAATCCATGGTTACAACGCAGTGGACTTGGCAGGTGGATACGGTTCTTCTATTAGAGCAGCAGCGGCTGGTGAAGTGATTGTTTCGAAGAGTTCTGGATGGAATGGTGGTTATGGTCAGTACGTAGTAATCCGTCACCCGAATGGTGCGCAGACTCTATATGCTCACCTATCAACCAACGCGGTTGGAGCTGGAGAATATGTTTCAGCTGGTCAAGTGATTGGTGGCATGGGAAGTACTGGACGCTCAACCGGAACCCATCTCCACTTTGAAGTTCGAGGAGCGAAGAATCCTTTCTAGGGTAAAAAGAAAAGGCCCGGCGCGAAGCGCCGGGCCTTTTCTTTTACCCTCCTACCCTATACTGCAATGCTTCGAGTACGTGAGTTGTTTCGATGTCCTCACACTTATCTAGGTCAGCAATAGTTCTCGCCACCTTGATTAGTCTGTGATAGCTGCGGGGTGATAAATTTAATCTTTGACTAGAGAGCTTTAGTAAATCTTTAACCTCATCTTTGAGATTTATCTTTTGTTCCAAATCACGAGCCGACATGGTTGAGTTTGTGTTAGCTTCTACATCCTCCAGTCTCCCAGCCTGCATTTGTCGTGCCTCTAAAATCATTGTTCTGGCTGTTTCGGTTTCTCTGCTTTTACTTGGAAGCGATGTTAAAACATCATAAGGCACATGTGGCACTTCAATCCACAAATCTATCCTGTCCAAGATTGGTCCGGATATTTTATTTTTGTAGGTTTCTTGCATCGCTCCCATTAGGTCGGTGGTACCGTCTTCACTTCCTCGGTATGGATTTAAGGCAGCTACCAAAATAAAGTCAGCGGGAAATTTTACGGTTCCCAAGACTCTTGATATAGAAACCACTCTATCTTCTAGTGGTTGTCGCAAGGCATCGATAGACCGTCTTTCAAATTCTGCAAACTCGTCCATAAAAAGCACGCCGTTATGAGCTAAAGTTATTTCGCCCGGTCTTGGGTTGCTGCCCCCTCCGACTAGAGAAGTGTGCGAAGCGGTGTGATGTGGTGAACGAAATGGCGGTCGAGTTGTGATGTTTGCGTTGTCACCTACGAGTGAATGGATAGCTGTGACAGATAAAGCTTCTTCTCGTGTAAGAGGTGGCAGAAGACCACGTAAGGCGCGAGCCAGCATGGTCTTGCCGGTACCAGGCGGTCCGACCAGTATCACATTGTGCCTACCAGCAGCAGCGATGATGAGTCCTCTCTTAGCACTTTCTTGCCCTTTTACATCCTCTAGGTTCACGCTACTTTCGTACCAGTCATTACCGATAACGGTGTTGGGTTGTATGGGGAGTGGTTTTGGAATAGTGTCGTCTGCTTGATTTTGGTTGATATACTCAATCACTTCGAGTAGATTTTTGGCTGGCCTAATTTCAATGTCGTCAATTAAAGCTGCTTCTTCTGCGTTATCAAATGGCACAATAGCCTCTTGAAATCCACTCTCCTTCGCTGCAATAATCGCATTCAAGATTCCTCGAACTGGTTTTAGATTTCCATCAAGTCCGAGTTCGCCCAAATAAATTCGTTTCGTATCATCAACAGTAATTTCTTTAGCAGCGATTAAGTATGAGATTGCAATTGGCAGATCAAACAGTGGCCCCTCCTTCTTGAGGTCAGCCGGAGAAAGAGAAATAACCACTTTTTGATTTTTAGTTTTGGGAGACGGAAAGCCAGTGTGTTTGATTGCGCTGCCAACCCTGTCTTTTGATTCATCTACAGCCTTGCCGGCCAGACCGACTACAGAAAAGGCGTGGAGACCACGCGCAATATCTGCTTCAATTGTTACAACGGTACCCCCTAGAACTCCTGGTTGTATTGTGTTTACTTTTGAAATCGACATAAGGAGCTAGACTGGTAATTCTTTTTCTCTATCCATGTTGGCCAGATTTGTGCGTGCGGCGGGGTTGACCATTAGTCTTTCTTCCTCGATTGGTTCACCGCTAATTTCACAGATACCATACTTACCTTCTTCAATCTTGGTCAAAGCCTTAACGATATTTCGGTATCGAGTTTCTAGCTGAGCGACAATCGCTCGCCTTTCGTTCCACTCCTCGACTACGTCAGCTTCACTGTTTGAGTCTGCTTCTCCAACTTCTGTTCCGACTGGAAAAGCTTCCCAGTCATCAGAAGACTCATTGTGTTTTGCGATAGTTGATAGTTCTGAGGTGATAGCTTTTAAAGCTGATTCAAGCGGTAGCTTAAACTTTTCTGTTTCCATTTCAAAATTAAATTAATTTGTAAATTCTATCTTCAAAACTTTTGCGAAGGTTTCTCTGTCAGTAGTGATGATGATATGACTGTCGGTCATTCCGTAGACTATGTATGTGTCGGCTGAATCTTGAAGAATTCGTACGTCAGTTCCTCCGATGGTTCCGTCTTTGAAGGTTGTGTTGCCTTCGCCAATACTTGGGAAAATGTTTTTTAGGTCATTAGCCATGCTCTTTTCCCACTTTAGTAGACTGCCGCGAACTGTGTATTCATCAACGTACTTAAGTACTATGGTGTTTGAGTAATCACGTAATGCAGCAAAGCGAATGCTTGTGACTGATTGAGGAAGATTTGGTATCGCCTGAAGATTCATTGTGGCAAATATATCTGTGGCAGCCAACTCAGTTCCGTTGCTGAGGATTATTACTTCAGTAAGGTTTGAAGAGGAGTCGCTCAGTGTCTGGTTTATCGCAGTCGCAACCTCCCCCCGCTCTAAGTTTGAGATAGAAATCTCTATCAAGTCAGAACCAGAAAGCATTTGCTCGTAAGTGGTAGGGGTAATTTCAGTGATTTCTTCCTTAGGACTAAAGTAGTTGGTTATTAAGCTGATGATTATCACTACAAGAGCTACACCCGTAAATACAATTAGCAGAACTACAGTAAGGGTATTCGTATCAAGTTGTGAAATGAAGTTGCGAAGATTTTCGAATCCAGATGCGAGCGGTCTCCTTCTGATGGCTACAGTTTCTGTTCTTGGTGTTTCTGTTTCTATGATTGGAGTGGCCACAGGCTGACTGACAGATGTTGGCTCTACAATGACTGGAGTTTTGTCGACAGCTTTTTCTACGATAGGCTTTACTTCCATCTGAGGTGCTTCTGGTGCAGGAATAACAACCTTATCTTCAGCTGGAGTAACTGGCTCTGGTTTTGGTTTGCTCTTGTACTCAACAACAACATTGCTGATTTGGTTGATTGGTTCATCTGGAGCTTCGAGTAGATCGTACCCTGTTTCAGTAAAAGGTGACCAGCTAGTTTCTGGTTCGTCGATAGTCTTTGCGTTAGCGATGCTCTGTTGTCGCTTGCGAATTTTTTCTTTTAGGGTTTCGTTATCAGCTGTAAAGATGGTGCCTGTTTTTGAGGTGGCTTTTTGAATCACGCCTTTTCGTCGATTGGTTTCTGGGATGACGTACTTTGGGGCGGCTTTGCGTTTACGTTCGCTCAGGTAGTTGGCAAACCATTTTTTAATTGAATTCACTACTGAAGGAAACAGTTGGAACTTTTCGTTCTTAGTATCTGTGATGATTGTTCCCCCGTGTACAAATGCAGGAGCCTCTTTTTCCTTTGGCTCGATATTGTCCGTCTGGTCTTCTTCTTCAAGCTTCACTGTTTTAGATTTATTCTCAGCTTTAATATCCTCGTGTTTGGTTACGGGATGGTTTTTCTGCAAGCTGTCTACTCGGTGCTGGAGTTCGTGAAAGGCAGGAATTTTTCTCTCGGCTTCTTTCCTTACTGGAGCTTTGTCATCGTCTGTGCTTGGGCTTGGTGGTTTTGGAATAGGTGTCTTAAGAATAGATGACGCTTCGCTTTGTAAGCTTTTTACCTCCTCTTCTACCTTGGGTTCAGTTTCTGTTTTGACAACAGGCTCGTCTTTGGTCTCAGGCTCAGAAGCCCCCTTTCTTTTACTTCTTTCAGCGTCCAAATCCTTCGCAAAAGTGCGGATGTGAGATGGGTTCTTTTTAGATTCTTCACTCATTAGACTCTAGTATCGCATGAATTGCGCGATTTGTGACCCACGTTTTTCACTATTTTGTGGGTGAAGACTTGGTTTCTGGGGGTTTTATGCCTCTTTTTGTAGCAAATTCAGGGTCTACCTGCTTGATTGACAGCCCAATCTTGCCATCTTCTACTTTAGAAACAATGACTGACACAACCTCCCCCTCTTTAAGGATGCCGTCCATTGACTCAATTCTGAATGGCGCGATTTCTGAGATGTGAATCAGGCCCTCATTATATGAGTCGAGTTTGGCGAAGGCGCCAAAGGTGGCGATTTTAACAATTGTCACATCAACCTTTTCACCCACTTCGTACTTTTTAGTTAGAGCTCGAATCTTGTCAGCAGCCGCTTCAGCCGTACCGTTCTTTCCAGTGATGAATATTGAACCGTTATCTTCGATGGTGATTTCCTCTACACCAGTTTCATCTTTGATACCGTTGATTGTTTTTCCTCCACCGCCAATAACTAAGCCAATTTGTTCAGGCATAATCTGCATGGTGATAATCTGCGGTGCGCGTGGAGAAATCTCTGGTCGTGGACTAGAAATTTCTTTCAGCATCACTTCGATGATTTGAAGTCGAGCCAAACGTGCTTTCTCTAAAGCCTCAGTTAAAATGTGCAAGGGAACACCATCTACTTTTACGTCCATTTGAATTGCGGTGATACCTTCAGTTGTTCCTGCGACTTTAAAATCCATATCACCAAACTCATCCTCTGGTCCTTGGATGTCAGTTAGTAATGCATATTTATCCCCTTCAATCATAACGCCCGAAGCGATACCAGCGACAGGTCTTTTGATCGGAACTCCGCCATCCATAAGGGCCAAGATGGATCCGCAAACTGAGCCCATAGAACTTGAGCCGTTACTGGAAAGTGTTTCGGACACTAGTCTGATGGTGTAAGGAAAAGTGGCTTGATCAGGAATAACTGGAACCAAAGCTTTTTCAGCCAAAGCTCCATGTCCAATCATGCGGCGGTTGAAACCTCCAACTCGCCCTGTTTCTCCAACTGAAAAAGGTGGAAAGTTGTAGTGATGAATAAATCGTTTCTTTGAATCTTGCGACTCGATTGTGTCTAGTATTTGTGCTGAGTCTGGTCCACCAAGAGTAAGGGCTGAGAAAATGTGTGTGCCACCTCGATAAAAAATTCCTGAGCCGTGTAGAACTGGCGATACTCCACCAGCTTGAGCGTAGAGTTCTCGTACCTGATCCATGCCTCGTCCGTCTGCTCGTTTGCCTTCTTCAATTGCTCCGCGGTGCAACTCTTTGTCTACAGCTTCTTCGAAGAAATCGCTGGCAATAATTTCTGGTAACTCAGCTTCTTTAACGGCTGTCATGAAATCATTTTTTAATTCATATATATGATCTTTTCCAGCTGTGTTACTAAAGAGAGTTTCGGTTAGCTTGGCTTTAAAATTTTTCTCAAACAAATCAGTCAGCTCTGTTGGGAGTTCCCTGGCTTTGATTTCCTTTTTGGCCTTGCCAATTTTTTCAACGATTTCTTTTTGCCATGATTCGAGCTGTTCGTGAATTGAAACTGAAGTTTCTAAAATAGAAACAATGTCTGTTTCAGATACTTCATTTGAAGCGGTTTCAATCATGTTGATAGTTTTATCTTTTCCGCAAGCGAGTACTTCAAAGTCCAAAAGATTTTCTTCCCGCTGTATGTAAGTTGGATTGACGACAATCTCTTGCGTTTCTTTATTGCGTGCGATGCGAACAGCTCCGACTGGCCCGCGCCATGGAATGTCAGAAACAGAGAGTGCTAGTGAGGCACCGATAACGGCCAGCACATCTGGGTCGTCTTCGCCCATAGCAAGAACAGTGATTACCACTTGGATATCATTCCGTAATTGCTGGTTGAAGAGTGGGCGGATTGTTCGGTCAACTATTCGAGCTGAAAGAATCGCTTCGTCACTTGGCCTACCCTCTCGGCGCATGAAACGACTGCCGAGGATTTGGCCGGCGGCATAAAATTTTTCTTCAAATTCAACTGAGAGTGGAAAATAATTCACGCTCGGATTTTCTCGATTGCTCATCACGGCTGTTACCAAGATAGTGGTTTCACCGTACTTGAGAATTACTGATCCATTTGTGTGTGCAGTTAGGTCGCTGAATTCTGCGGTCAAAGTTTTTCCTGCTAGTTCTAAATTAAAAGATTGTGATTTCATATTTTGCTCTCAAGCTAAGCACGCTCGGACATTTGAAAGTTCAAATATTCTGGCGTGCTGACCTTGAATAATTATTTGTAACATTCTGACAATATCAAAAAGTTATTGGGTGTACCACCGATGGTGTGGAACAAAAAAGCGGCGGCCGATAAGGCCGCCGCTTTTTTGTTCTAACTAGAGCAAGTCGTCAGTGTCAGTTCCAACCACTTTGTTGGCCTGGTTTTTTGTGTCTGGTTTTCCTTTCGGTCGAGAATTTTGCTTTCGACCATTTTTCTTGGTTGGTCTAAAACCAATCAAAAATCTTTTTGGGTCATCATCTAGATCAATGAAGTCATCTACCACTGCTTTAAGTCCAGAAGAAGCTGAGCGACCAAACGTAATGGCTTCAACTTGGCAGCCTAAGTTTTTGATGTATTCCACGCAAGGGATGAAGTCGCCGTCGCCGGTAGCAAGGACAATGGCATCAACTTTGTGAGCTGCTTTGATGGCGTCGACCGCCATTCCAACATCCCAGTCGGCTTTCTTTGCTCCCCCATAAAAAATCTGCAAATCCTTAGTTTTGATTTCGATACCAACTTTTTCCAAAGCCTCAAAGAAAGCCGACTCCTCCCCACTCTCTGTATTTACTACATATGAAATGGCTCGAATGAGTTTTCTTTTTTGTACTGCCGCTTCTACTACGGCCGCAAAGTTTACTTTAGACTTATAGAGATTCTTTGCACTGTGATAAAGGTTTTGAGTATCGATGATGACCGCTACTCTTTGGTCAGGGTGTCTAATTACTCCCATAAAATAAAAAATTAAATTATAAAAAATACGTTTCTTCAGATATGTAAAACGTCCTTATTAACTATACCGCGAAACAAATAATCGCTCCACAAGGAAGCGATTAAATGTGTGATCGATTAGTGGGGTGTAAAACCTCCTGAATCGCCACTTGGCGTGAAACTTAACGCTTTAAGCCAAGCTTCAAGATAAGTGCTTCGTAAGCAGACTCATCTTTTCGTTGAAGATACTTCAGGTGCTTTCGTCGGTCAGCTACCATTTGTAGCAAGCCACGTCGTGAGTGGAAGTCCTTCTTGTGCTTTCGCAAGTGGTTGGACAACTCCTCAATCTGACGAGTCAATAGAGCTACTTGAGCTTCTGGTGAACCAGTGTCAGTGTCATGACGACGAGCATTCTTAAGAGTATTTTCTTTAATTCGCTTTGATAGCATAGGTAAATATTAGTTACGCAGCCAGTAGTATTACTCCGCTCTTTCATAATATGCGGTACCACACAGTGCGGTCGATAACCTGTTAAGGTTCCTATGATAATAGCATAAATAAACAAAAAATCAAGCTGCTCAGGTTTTGCCTTAGTCGTGAAACTTGGTTCTTGGCTTGGTATAATATTGTTACGATGAATCTAAATGAGTTGAAACGTCAATTTTTGGAGTACCTCGAAATCGAGAGGGGGCGGAGCGTGAAGACGGTTGAAAACTACGATCGTTATTTAGGCCGGTTTTTTGACTTTGCCAAAGTCAAAAAACCAGCCGACCTCACTGAGGAACAAATTCGTGAGTTTCGTTTGTACCTAAACCGCCAGCCTGGAACCAAAGTCGGTGGACGGGTCGAGGCCATGAAACGTCGCACTCAGAATTATTATCTGATAGCACTAAGGGCGTTTCTAAAATTTTTACGCAAGCGAGGAATCGAAGCTATTTCACCGGAGCGCATAGAGTTGGCAAAAGTACCTGAACGTTCTTTGGATTTAATTTCTTCAGCGGAGTTGCGGAGACTAATGTCTGCCCCTGATCAAAAGAATATTGAAGGTAAAAGAGACAAGGCGATTTTAGAATTACTGTTTTCGACCGGTCTTCGTATTTCTGAGTTGTGCGGATTATCCATAGATGATGTTGATCTGACGCGAGATGAATTTTCCGTTCGTGGAAAGGGTGACAAAGTAAGGGTGGTCTTTCTGTCAGACGAAGCTAAAAAATCCTTGCAGGATTATCTAAAGAATCGTAAGGATTTGGATGGAGCTATGTTTGTGCGTTATGGAAGAAAAGTAAATGATGGTGGCGAGCTTAGACTTTCACCAAGAGCGGTACAAAGACTTTTAAAAAAGTATGCCGCCAAAGCTGGTATAACCCGTAAAGTCACGCCGCATGTTATTCGTCACAGTTTTGCGACTGACTTGCTGAGTAATGGAGCTGACTTGCGTTCAGTCCAGGCCCTACTCGGACATGCCAACATTGGCACGACCCAGGTGTATACTCATGTGACCGACAAGCATTTAAGAGAAGTTCATAAAAAATTCCATGGAAAATAATTCGAGCCTGCTGAACGATAACAGAATGATGATATCTAAAAAGTTTCTACTCTCGGTCTACGCTATCTTGCCGATTCTCTTTGGAGTAATTATGGTAGATAAATTTTATCTAGACTCTTCTCTCCTACCTCATTTTGGTGTCAATGGTTTGGCTCTACCGCTCTATCTTTTTTTGTTTGGACTACCGCATATCATTGGAAGTTTTTTTAGTTTTTTTGACGGAGAGTATTTAGATTATTATCGAAAGTATCTATTTTTCTATTTGCCAGGATTGCTTATTGCGACCGCGATTCTGTTGTTTGTAAATTTTGAACTCGGTGTAGTTTTCTTTTTGGTAAATGATGTGTGGCACGGCATAAAACAAAAAGTTGGTATTGCTCTTATCTTGGGAGCGAAACTAAACTGGCTACATTATCTTTGGACGGCTCTTCCTTTCATTACTTCCAGTTTGGCATTCGTGTACTTTTTAATGCCACAAGTATTTCCTGTTTACACCCTGCCCTACATATCGCCGATAATTTTTGTTGGAGCAATTATTTTATTCTTTACAATGCTGGCGAAAATTCGGGAATCAAAACCTGATGTTCGTCTATACATTTTTTTAGTTTCAGTTTTGTTCTTCTTTAATTACTATTTCATTTTGACTGGTTACATTTTTTTCGCCATCTTGGCTTTTCGGGTGGTTCATGACGCAAGTGCTTTTGCCTTTTACATTGCGCACGACTACAACCGAAATATAGATGGATATAAAAATATTTTTTATAAGTTACTTTCTGTTGTACCGCTACCGGTTCTTGTCTTGACTCCTGCCCTGTCTATTTTGTTTGCTTACTTTGTTAGAACAGCGACAAATGGAATCACGATTGGTTATGGAATTGTGATACTGATTTGTATGTCACATTATTATTTGGAGAGTGTGATGTGGAAGCGCAATGCGCCCCATAGGAAATATGTGAAGGTGGTGTAGGGTTTGGAAAGAAAAGAGCGGCGCCGAAGGCGCCGCTCTTTTCTTTCTGTACCCGTCTCTACATTCTCCAGATTCTTTTAGCCAATTTCCAAACTACTCGCAAAACAATAATTAAGATAAGTAAGTAGACAAAAGCTCTGACTAACCAAAGTAGCAGTACTCCCAGGATAACAGTAACTCCAATCTGGGTGCTGGTAAACTCATCACTTAGTGTGTCCCAAGCTGATTCCCATTGTGAGGCTTTCTCGTTAATAGTAATTGGATTGGAGCGATAGATGTTAATTGTAAATTCTACTACTCCAATTCTTTCGTCTAGTTCAGCTGACTGCTTTAGCATCTGTTCGAGCTGGCTCGTTAGTTGGATTTTTCTCTGAGTCAAAGTGTCTAGCAAACTAATTTTTTCTCTAATCGTGAGTGACAGTGTTTTGACGTCATTAGTTTGTTTAGCGAGTTCAGCAATTTCATCTAGTTGGATTTCTGCTACCAGCAGTGAATTGCTGACGCTGTTCAGTTGTTGCTTTAAGATTTCTGTTTGGCTAACCAATCGCTCTTTTTGCTTAGTGACGGATTCAGTGTTGCGTGCAATTTCCACTCCAGAAAAAACTGACACCGTATCAATAATAAATTGTACTTTTTCTTCGGGAACAAAAAGGTTGGCTCGGCAGTTGTTTGTCGATTCATTAATGCTCTTGAAATGAATGTCTGGATTTACTTTTAAGTTTGTAACTGCTGAACATAAATCATCAAACTGCTTGGTCCTAGCAGTCACAGAGTAGTTTGTGATTTCAAATTTTTCCAGGTTCACTGTGTAGCCATCTGTCGCTGGTGGTAAAGGGTGAGGATAGTAAGATGATTCGCTTTCTATCATGTCGGCAGACATTCCCCTATTCATCATTGGTGCATTACTGATAGTATTTGCAAAGCCGTAGTCGTCTTGCCCCACTCTATACGAAGAATCTTTGAGGCCAATCGAAGTTGAATTGAAACTGCTGATAATTACAAGTATTACTAGTAACACTATAAAAGTTATTAGGCCGCCGCCAACGAATTTTACGTATTTGTTTTGAAGAAATGGGTGCATATTTTTTGGTTAATTAACTGCTAATAATTTTAACACTTTGAAATAAAAAAGGCGCGCACCCGAAGGGTG
>JAGQMJ010000019.1 GCA_020428685.1 Candidatus Kaiserbacteria bacterium | reverse complement strand
CCTTTCTGATAAAAATTATTATCCTGCCCAAATTAAATATGTTTTTACCTCCCAAATAAGCGTGGTATGCTTAGGTTTTTTTGTGTATAAAAAAGTGCCCGAAACGAAAGTTTGTTCGAGCACTAGGGTGAGGGGAGGAGGGTTTAGTCGTAGATGTACAAAAGCTCATGGCGTTCTTTTTCGTCTAGGCCACTGTCCAAAGACTTATGTGCAAACGCAAACTGATGTAGCACCTATATTTGACTTATCCAAACTGACACTAAGGTCAGTCAGGAATCTCGGTTGATTTATTCCACTCCTACTAATTTTATACATCCTTAAGAATATATTTGCAACCCCTCTAGGAATTTAGAAATAGAGGGTTCGTGGTATATTTAAAGCCATGATACTAATGGGGATTGATTTTGGAACTAAGAAGATCGGGATTGCCTTGTCTGACGAGTCAGGGAAAATGGCTTTTCCTCACACGGTGATTCCAAATGACAAAAACAAAAATAAATTCATTGAGGATTTGATCAATGAGATGCGGGTTGAAGAGATGGTGATCGGGTATTCACTTAATAATGACGGCAAACCTAATGCTGTCCATGCGGATGTTGAAGAGTTTATGATGGATATGACATTGGCGGTCGGCATACCGATTCATCTTGAGCCAGAACAGTATTCAACCCAGCAAGCATCTCGAATCCAAGGTAAGAGTACTTTGACCGATGCTTCAGCCGCAGCAATTATTTTAGATAGTTTTATTACGAAGATTAAAAAATAAATATGGAAATTTCATACGACTATTTTTCTAAATTAGAAATCAAAATTGGAACGATTGTTTCGGCTGAAGTTGTGCCGGATGCAGACAGATTACTAAAGTTGATGGTAGATGTAGGGGAGGAGAATCCCCGACAGATTGTTTCTGGGATTAGAGAGTATTTTCCTGAGCCAGAATCTTTGGTGGGAAGACAGTGTCCATTTTTGCTCAATCTAGAGCCTCGAGTGATAAGGGGTTTGGAAAGTCAGGGAATGATTTTGGCGGCTAGTCATGAGGATACTTTTGGCTTATTAAGTCCAAGTAACAAACTTCCGGCCGGAACACTGATAAAATAATCAAATGTTTGGCGCTAAAAAATTTGAAGGTCAGGTAGAGAAGGTTTTAGAAACAGCTTCACCTAGCCGTCTTCAACAGCTAATCCGATCTCGCTCAGGCGCTTGGGTGATTGGAATAGTTTCCTTTGTTGAATCGGCATTGCCGATCCCAATTCTGACCGATCCGTTTCTGGTGGCAGTTATTTTAGCCAATCGCGCCAATGCTGCTAGGTTGGTTTTTGTGACTACCGTAGCTTCTGTATTGGGGGGTGTATTTGCTTACGCTAGCGCAGCTTTATTCTTTAGCTACATTTTGGACTGGATGACCCCAGCCATGTATGAAGAATTCCAGTCTTTGATTACGGGCAATGAAGCCAATACATTTGTTTTGACTATCGTCGGGGCTGCGACGCCCATTCCATACACGATAGTGGCTTGGGTAGTGGCGGTTATTGAAGGTAATCTTTGGGTATTTATCGGGGCGTCTATTTTGGGTAGGGGATTAAGGTATACGATTGTTGGCTGGAGCATATACAAATTCGGCCCTACCGCTATCGCATACGCCAAGCGCTATTTGGGGCTAACTTCGATTCTGATTTTGATTCTGGTCGCTTTGTATGTCTGGCACAAGATGTGAGTTGTTTTTATCGAAAGTATAGACAGAACAGCGTATACTAAGGTAACTATATGAGTTCAGTTCTTTCAAGAATTTTACCGCCACCAACTTATCTCACTATGCCGTGTGTTGGTCTTGATATTTCAGACACTTCACTAAAGTACGTATCCTTTCATCCGAGCACAAGATCTGGTGCAGAAAGAAAGATAAAAAAGTGGGGAGATATTCCGATTCCAAACGGAATTGTTCAGCGTGGGCAAGTAAACGACCCACAACAGCTAGTGGCTGTCTTGAAAGAATTCAAAAATCAGACCAAGGCTGAATTCATCAGAGTTTCATTGCCGGAGGAGAGAGCTTATTTGTTTGAAACTGAGATTAGGCAAAATATCCCACTGAAAGAAGTGCGTGGTTTGTTGGAATTCAAGCTGGAAGAAAATGTGCCGATCCCTTCTCGGGATGTGTTTTTTGATTATACAATTTTGCCAAATGAAAAAAATAGTAGAGTGGCCCAAGTGGCGGTGGCAGCATACGCAAAAGAAACAATTCAAAAGTATTATGACGCATGTGTGTTGGCGGACTTACACCCAGTTTCATTTGAAGTAGAAGCTCAAGCCATGGCTCGGTCTGTGATACCAGAGGATGCTAGCGGGGCGACTATGCTGGTTGATTTTGGAAAAACTAGAACCGGAATCGGAATCGTATACAAAGGGGTTTTGTTGTACACCTCAACAATCGATATTGGGGGAGACCAGTTGTCGCAAGCTCTCCGCAACGAGCTAGGAAGCGAGGTGGCAGAATCGACTTTGACCCAGCTTAAAAACACTATTGGCCTAGTGAGAGGGGTTGATTCACCGCAGGTGCGCGATGCTCTCATCAGTACTGTTTCGGTAATTAAGGATGAGTTGGCTACTCGTATGCAGTACTGGCATATGCGCACAGGCAACAGCAGTGAAAGAAGAATTTCTTCAGTAACAATGTGCGGAGGAAGTGCAAACCTAAAAGGTTTGCCAGCATACCTGACCGAAACTCTAGGTATTCCATGTGTTAGAGGCAATGTGTGGGAGAACGCATTCTCGTTAGAAAAAGTAATACCTCCGATAGACCGTCGTCATTCATTTGGTTATGCCACAGCTATTGGTTTGGCACTAAAAAATACTGTGTAATATGATCAATCTAATTCCACCTCTAGCTAAAAAAAGTCTACTAATCGAATATTGGGTTCGGGTCGCTACTGTGTGGTTGATGTTGATTTCTGTTGCTCTGCTTTGTTCAGCCGCTATCATGTGGCCCGCTTTTGTTTTGATTGATGGGCAGGTTTCTGTCTATGAGACGTCAGCGGCTGAGGCGATGGAAAAGACGGCCGACTATAAAAACGTATCCAAAGATTTGGTGCTCTCAAGTCAGCAAGCGAAGATAATCGTTGACGAAAGAAATATAGATTTGTTTTCAGAGTATATTGATTTGATTGAAAGTTTGCAGACATCTTCTATATCAGTGTCTCAGATTACTTTGAGTCGAGAAGGGGTGGGTATAGCGCCAATTAGAATAGTTGGTATCGCGTCTGACCGGCAGGCTCTAGCTTCGTTCCGAGATCGATTGCTTGAACAAGAAATTGTAAAGTCGGTTGATCTTCCGATATCTAGCTTGGCTAGTGACAAGGATGCGCATTTTTCTATTACAGTAGTTATCGCTAAGCCTGAAAGCGTATGAGTAAGACATCAATAACAAACGTCATCATAGCTTTGATAATAACCGCAGCGGCCGGCGCAGTATTTTTCTTTGTCTTTCAGAAAGTAATGAATGAAGGCGACAGGCTGGCTGTTCAGGTGGAAGCTCTGGCTACGCAAAGAGCCCAAGAAGATTCATTTTTTAAACTCAAAAAAGTTTTTGAAGAAACTAAAGACGATAGGTCTGAGTTACAAAGTTTTTTCTTAGTACAGGAAAGTGGCAGTATAGATTTCCTAAATACAGTTGAGTCACTCGCTACAAAAAACGGCGTCACTTTGAAGACTAGCGGTATAGATTTGATTTCGGATAAAGAGGAGGGGACTGAGTGGATTGAATTTGGTTTTACGGTAACTGGTTCGAGAGATAGGGTTCAGAGATATATAGAAATTCTCGAAAACGTGCCGTACGTTGCTCGGTTGGTTTCGGTAGATTTGAAATCTCTTTCCAAAACTGAGTGGCAGTCCAATGTTAAGATTAAAGTAATGCTTTTGTCTTATGATGAATAAACAAGAATTCACAAGAATTGCCAAAGGGATAATTAAATTCCAAAAAGGCTTAAGTAATCATCAGATTATCCATCCCACTCGAGACTGGGTTATTGGTATTTTTGTGGGCGTGATTATTTTTGGAGTTAGCGCAGTGTGGAGTGCGACCACTTATCTAAAGCATGAGAATACTACCATCACTAGCAACGGGGCAGGCAACACTGAAGCTGTGGTGTATCGTGAAGCATTGGTCCTTTCGGCCTTAGAAAAATTTAGTGAAAAGAAAGAAAGGTTGGCTAGCTTAGTTGGAGCAGAGGAAGAAGTTGTGCTCAAGCCTGAAGAGACTACGTCTGATGAAGAAGTTGTTGAAGTGGATGAGGTTGTCGAGGCTGAGGAAGAAGCCGTTTCTGAGACTGATGAACAACCGGAAGAAGATGTTTCGGGTGATTCTGAGGGTGCAGAAGAAGAGTCTGGTCCAAAGGCTCCACCTGAAGATATTTTTCTAATACCGAACTAATTAACATCCTCATATGGGGGTTTCGTTATCACATCAGGTCGTTAAATAACACTCCAGTGGAGTATGAAATATTATTCGTCACATACCGTAGTAAGTGACAGTTATTTTTAAAATACTCTTTTTAATATTTTGATAAAATTTGTAATGACAATTCTCGTTTTGCTGGTAGCCTTTATCGCGATTGTTTGTTTTGTAAAATTCGCTCCTCAGTTTGGAAAGCCGCCACAAGGTGATCATCTTGAGTTGATTAAACAGTCTCCTCAGTATCAGGTAGACAGGTTTGAAAACAATCCAAAAATATCTCTAGATTTTTCTTTAGCGGATGCTTGGTCTGCATTTTGGGAATCTATAACTGGTGATCAAAAGCGTAGGCCCTCGAGTAAGCTGCCGGCTAGTCCTTTGTCTGTAGATGGGGGAGGAGGCAATCACTTAACTTGGTTTGGTCACTCGACCTTCTTATATGAAGTGGATGACAAGAAGGTGTTGTTTGATCCGATGTTGGGTAAGTATGCGTCACCATTGCCGGGTATTATCAAGCGGTATGATTATGATTTGCCGTCGTCAGCTAAGGATTTGCCAAGTTTAGATTTGGTTATTATTTCTCATGATCACTATGATCATTTGGATTATGGAACCATCAAAGACATTGAACCCAAAACAAAATTATTTCTCGCTCCACTCGGGGTAGGCTCCCATCTAAAACTTTGGGGTGTACCGGAGGAAAAGATTATTGAGCTGGACTGGTGGCAGGAGTTTAGTTTGGACGGATTAATGATTGTTGCAGTCCCGTCGCAACATTTTTCTGGCCGCTCTGTAAATGATGCTCAGAAGACTCTTTGGGCAGCATGGGTTGTGAAGACGGCTGAAGCAAATGTGTTTTTTGGAGGTGACTCGGGTTACTTCTCTGGCTTTGCTGATATTGGTAATAAGTATGGCCCGTTTGATTTGACTCTACTTGATTCCGGTCAATACCACGATAGCTGGAGTGCGGTACATATGACTCCGGAGGAATCTGTTAAAGCACATGCAGAATTGAAAGGGAAGAAGTATATGCCGATGCACTGGGCCGCATTTACATTATCTCTCCATAGTTGGACTGAGCCAGCTGAGAGAGCACTCAAGGCAGTAGAAGCTACCGATATTACCGCTATTACTCCAGTTATCGGAGAAAGATTTGATGTCCTGAAAGATGTTCCAAATGAAAAGTGGTGGGAAGATGTAGATTAGTTCCGGATTAAAGTGCTACTCAACGCCGTCTTTCTCTATGGCAATGGAGATAAGAATGCATGTCTTGTGTACTCACAATTAAAAATAGCCCGTGTGGGCTATTTTTTTAATGTGATGCCCCAAGTCGATATCGGAAAAATACCCACCAAGCAACATAGGCGTTCCTGAGGTACTAATGTCGCTCTTCCTTAACCCCTCTCGGTAGGGGTGGTGTAAGAAAGTGTTTATATGATTATGTTAAATCGTATAACCCCTAGATGTTAAATGTTACTTTTTTACTGCTTGTATTATATCCTTATAAATATAGATATTTGATACATATATGTTAAATGTGTATAATAGTTTATGAAAATGTTTAAAATTTATGCGTGATATAAAAGACATTCCCCAACCGTCGTTTGGTAGTGACCTTAACACAGCAATTGTTGAGCTTGAAAAACTGCGCGACAAGCCACTGCGGGGATCTACCCCACCGCATGCATTTTATGAATTGAAACATATTTTTCAGACACTTGAGAGTTTAGGGTCAAGTCGAATTGAAGGTAATCGTACGACAGTCTCTGAATTTGCTGAAAAAATTATTGAAAACATTGCATCAGAGACTGATGAATCAATGATGGAGATTAACAACATTGATAAAGCAATTACGTTTTTGGAAAAGAACGTTTCAGTTGGTACTCCAATTACGGAAGAGATTCTATGTAATGCCCATAAAATTTTAGTTGAAGGACTCACTCCATCAAATGGAGATAATGGTGGTGAAGGGTCGCGTACACCAGGTCAGTACCGCAAAGGTCCTGTTTCAATTATGGGATCTAAAGTCACAACTTCTAATCACTTAGTAGTACCGGAACTAATACAAGAACTGTTAGTATTTATAAATGATGATTATGCTACACAATACCATTTGCTTGTTATGGCTCTTGCTCATCATCGGATGACTGTTATTCACCCGTTTGATAACGGTAATGGAAGATTGGTTCGATTGCTGACATATGCACAGCTGTTGCAGCAAGGCTTTAGTGTGAAGTCAGGGCGAATTTTAAATCCAACAGCAGTTTTTTGTGATAATCGTGAGCAGTACTACGATATGCTTTCGCAAGCCGATACTTGGACAGACGAAGGTTTGTTGTCCTGGTGCCGCTATGTACTAGAAGGATTAGAACGCGAGATCCAGAAAATAGACCACTTACTTAATAGAGATTATCTTGAGTCCGAAATTCTGAGTGTTGTTTTAGATCGAGCGAAGCGGAATCAGTATATTACCGAACAAGAACATAAGATACTCTACTTCGTTGTAAACGTATCAGAAGATATGCTTTTACGTTCAGCTGACTTAGTTGATGTGCTTGGTGTAGAGCAACCTGTCGCACGTACTCGAATCATAAATCGAATGATAGAAAAAAAGCTCATTCGTCCACTTGAAGATGGTGGTCGAATTTATAAAGTTTCATATACTGGAAATTATTTGTTTAGAGAACTGACACAACTTCTTATAGAAAAGAATTTTGTTCCAGAATCGCTAAACAAAAACTAAACAATAAAGCCACTGAAGATTTGAGTGGTTTTATTGTTTGGCTAGACTTATCGAGTTTAGTGGGGTATTAACCCCTCTCGATAGGTCTCACTAGTGTGATCACGAGTTACTAAGTATATTTGTTCGCTTTACTCCAAATCTACTAAGTACTCTCGACCTCGGCTCAGCTGTATTTTCCTCTTGGAAAGGAACAAAATACATGCTTCCGCCCGGCACACAGGCACGAAACTGAAGCAGTTCAGTTTCTAAAACTAAAACACTATTCTTATTAAGAATAGTGTTTTAGTTTTACCTGTGTGCCCCCAGTAGGAATCGAACCCACATCAAAAGGATAGAAGCCTCTCGTTTTATCCATTAAACTATAGGGGCGGCACCAACACCATACCAGAAATTTGCTTAGTAGAAAACTCCTTTCGGTCTGAATATTATATTTTAATAAAATACACCTACGGGGACACGGTCCGTAGGTGTAGGTTTTTAGCGAGCGAGTGCCAGATGAACCTTTGGGCATTCGCTGCGACGGTTGCCACGAAAAGATTTCCTTGCTTCTTCTTCCGCTTTTCTCTTCATTTTTGCAATTGAGGTACAAGGCAGCTGGGAAGATTGTTCCCAGTATGAATGCAGAATGTTCAGCTTGATCTGGCCGTGTTTCTTGCCGATAATTTCCAGGGTTTTTTGAGCGGTAAGCTTGCCGCCGTCTGTGATTACGGCTTCCAGTTTGTTTCCGATTGATTCAGCTGCCAAATAAATCCTCTTTGTCTTGCTGTTTGCACACTTTTCTTCCCAGCTCAGAGACATCGTTTCTTTGATTTGCATCGCATCCTCCATAGACTGTGTCCAGTCAATAAAATGCCATATTTTAATAAAAAAGCAAGGGGTATATAAAACACCCGCGATGGACAAGGGGACGCGGGTGCATTGTTTGTTGAGGGTCAACTCGCTGCTTTGCAGGTGCGACGTTTGAAAATGAAGCCACCGGAAAGAGTGAGTAGCTCATTCACATTTTTTGCGGGCAAGAGCCCATCAAACTTCCAGTATGTTCTGATGAAGATATAAATCAATGACATATCGCAAATACTTTTCATATCCTCATCATTGAAGCTACTCAATACCATGGTGGCAGTGATTATGTGGCCTTCGTTCAGTTGTCTTTCAAGCTGGTCAGCTATTCTGACGGCAGTTTTAACATGCGGAGCGACAGGCTTTGTTTTGAGTAGGTTACTCAGGCTTCTTATGTGGGTTTCTTTTGCTTGCATTTTCGTCTCCCGTACTTGTCCGATGATTAAGTTCTCATGAATACGTATAAAGTGCAAGAGCTACGTTTTTATAAAAATCTAATGCTATGCTTAAGGTAAGATTTAATTTAATAAAGACATTATGAATAAAAAAATTGATTTAGTGTGGTCAGCCTTGAGAGTGATTTTAGGTTGGACTTTTTTATGGGCATTTGTCGATAAGGTTTTTGGACTTGGTTATGCTACGGCCTCGGGGAAGGGGTGGATTGACGGTGGTTCTCCTACCTATGGCTTTTTGACTCACGCAACTAAGGGTCCGTTTGCGGAATTCTTTCAGTCATTGGCGGGCAGTGGCTTAGTGGAATGGTTGTTCATGCTCGGATTGCTATTTGCTGGGACAACCTTGCTCTTTGGCTTTATGGTGAAGCTGGGGTCCTTGGTGGGAGCGTCTTTGTACATAATGTTTTACGTTGCCGGGTTCATTCCACCAGAACACAATCCGCTGACAGACGAACATATTATCAACGCGATTGTTTTGATCGGTATTTATCTCTCGATACCTTCGGGTATACTAGGCTTTGGCAAAAGTTGGGGCAGGAGAAGTATAGTAATGAAGTATCCGATACTTAGATAATGGAAAAGCGGTCACCAGGGTGACCGCTTTTTTGTGGCTGTTAGGCCGTGGCAAGCTCACTTTGAAGCTTCGACAAGACCGCCTCAGCCTCTTCTCTCGAAGAAAAATAAGCTGACCAGCGAGGGCTGCCGTCTTTGTTGCGACCGTCATCTGTCTTGTCTAGCCAGGTTTTACTTTCGGGATGGTAGTACTCGTGTCCGCCAGGTACTTCCCTGAAAATAAAGAACTGTCCGTTCGTGTGCTGGTCAATCTCGGGTCCTTTCCCAGCAGCTTCTTTTTTAGCCATTTCGCCCTCCCTTCAAAAAACTAATACTAATAAACAGTACCTCGAAATACAGATTTGTCAAACGAAACAGGATTTATGTTGCGGGTGTATAATCCATATTACGGAATCAATCTTAAATAGTTTGAAAGATGTGATGGATGCCTTTAGCTTTGTTACTGCATTCTGGTTGGCCGCGTACTTTGTTGTTGATGTTATGTATGCTCACTACACACTCTCTGTCGCAGAGCTAAAGGCTGTGTCAGCTGCCAATACTGGTTCTTTGGTGCATTTCATAATTGCTTTCGGAGTATTGAGTTATGTTCAGAATTATTTGTATGTCATTCCAATTGCTATTGGCTCTTGGTTTGGGACGTATATGGTTGTCTCAAGAGAGAGTAGTGGGAGAGGGATGGCGGCTAAGTGATGTTTGGATTTTTTGGAATAGTAATAAGCAGTTTTTGTTTGGGTGAGATGTGGGGTGACGTTAGAACGGTTTTGTTTGATATTAAGCTAAAAAGCCATCACACTATAATTCTTGAAGAAGGAGACAAGAGTTTTTAGTATGCTCATATAACATGTAAAGTGTTTACATGTACTTTACATGTACTTTACATCATGTATAATCAATACATGTAAAGTGTATACATGTATTTAACATGTATTTAACATGTATTTTACATGTTAAATAAATTTTATGAGTAAAAAAGATATCAGTACAATAGCAGGTGAAACAAAAAAGGTTAAAAAAAATTTGGTACCACCCAAGTATTTTCTTGATAAGCCAAAAATGACTGAAAAAGACAAGAAAAGCTTTTATGACCTTCTTGAGAACAATAATAATGTGCAGGATTTTTACTCAATGGCAAATATTCCAAGTTATTTATACTGGGATAAATTTCGACACAAAATTGGGGCTGTAAAAGGTTTTACTGCAAATCAAGTTTGGTATTTCGTAAGACAACTAAGGAATTTTTCTTCAGTTAAAACTCCAATTTCTACGGAGGATGGTTCAAGGTTTATGTGGCTAAGACTGCCCAGTCTAGATGAAATTCTACATAAAATTGACATGTTTGCGGGTGGACGTCTATTTAACATGGGTCCTAACATTACAGAGAGCAGTAAGCAAACGTATTTGAATAGAGGTTTAATTGAAGAGGCGATAGCTTCTAGTCAATTAGAGGGTGCTCACACCACAAGAAAAGCAGCAAAAGAAATGATTGTTCAAAAACGTGAACCTACAAATGAATCTGAACAAATGATTTTAAATAATTTTAAGACCATGACAGCAATTTGTGATGATTTTAAACATAGGGAGCTGAGTCTTGAAATGCTTTTTGAAATGCACAGCATGCTTACCTATAATACAGTTCCAGAAGATGAACAAAATAGATTGAGGGAAGACAGTGATGAGATTATTGTTCAGGGTCAGATAGGGGATGAAATATATGTAACTCACGAACCGCCAACTAACGCTTTTGTGGCTAAAAAAATTAATGAGTTAATAGACTATGCTAATGATAGGAATGAAAAGAAATTCACTCATCCCATCATTAAGGCTATATTTCTCCATTTTTGGATAGGTTACTTGCATCCATTTACAGACGGGAATGGCAGACTTGCAAGGGCACTTTTTTACTGGTATCTGCTCAGAAAAGAATATTGGAGTTTTATGTATCTACCAATTTCGACCATCATCAAAAAGGTTCCTATGCAATATGCGATGGCTTACATTTATTCAGAACAAGACGAGTTAGACGTTACATATTTTTTTGATTTTCATACAAAGAAAATTATTCAAGCAATTGATGAGTTTGAGTCATTTTTAGATGTAAAAGTGGAAGAGAACAGTAGAATCGAACTAGCTGTAAGTGAAAGTTTCAATTTGAACGATAGACAAAAGCAGCTTATCTTTTATTTAATTTCAGACAAAGATCCTTCAGTTTCTGTGTCTTCGCACATGATGTTGCATAATGTATCAAGACAAACTGCATCAAAAGATATCAGCATACTGGAAGAAAAAGAACTGGTCATTCCTCAAAGAAGCGGTAAATTTATAAAGTATTTTCCATCGGAAAAGTTAATACGCTTTGCAGCGTAATGAATCAATATCTTTAAACCTACTTTCTGTAACTAAAGCTCATATCACAAAGAATCTCCAGCAAGAGAGTGCGATAAGAAACTTGTCCCGCTTTTTCTAATTCACGACGTTCATAAGAACGCTGGACGCGGCTCGACTGTTTTATTTTCTAGGAAAGGAAAATGAAACATGTCTCCGCCGTTCAAGTCTCTACGGAAGCAAAACTTTTTGCTTCCTCATCGCGCATTCAAAAAACCGCCAAAGGCGGTTTTTCTCGGTGCGCGATGAGAGACTTGAACTCCCGACCTTCTCGGTGTAAACGAGCTGCTCTACCAACTGAGCTAATCGCGCGGATATTTAATTTTCCTTAGACATCAGTAATTGATACTGATGTAGGCACTATCCTACTAATTTTTCAGAAAAATACAATAGGGCCGTTCCCCGAAGGGGAACGGCCCCAGAAAACAAGCTGCAAAACACAAGTTCGAATAATTAGTTTGGGTGGGTTATACTGCTCACCATGATTGAAATCCATTGTGTTGTGTCTGGCAAGGTACAGGGTGTAGCGTACCGAGCTTATGTGCAGGAGTCAGCTACTGAACTTGAAATAGTTGGTTATGTTAAAAACTTGCCAGATGGCACGGTGGAAGTGGTGGGGCAGGCAATGCCCGACACGCTAAAAGAATTTGTTGAGTATCTATATGAAGGATCTCTGACCGCTAAGGTCGAGAGTGTAGCAATAGACTGGCGCACAGTAAGTAAAACATTTTCGGAATTCTCGTTGTTACATTAGTTTATGGAAGAAACAAGAATTAAATGCCTTGGATTTATTATGGACGGCAATCGCCGTTGGGCTAAAGAGCAGGGTTTGGAAAGTCTAGCTGGCCATGCTCGCGGCCAAGAGGTCTTTCAGGATTTTGTTGGTTTTGTGCGTGACGCTGGGATTCCCCATGCAGTTTTTTATGCTTTCTCAACTGAGAATTGGCAGCGGAAAGAAGAAGAGGTTGGTTATCTGATGGTGTTGTTTTCTAAGGTGATGGAAGAGTTGCTAGAAAAGGCAGAGGAAGGGCGAGTTGGAGTAAGGTTTATTGGTCAACGGAAAGATTTTTCGCCTGAGCTACAATTTAGTATGGCGAAGGTGGAAGAAAAAACCGCTGTCTATAAAGATACTACTATATGGATAGCGCTATCATACGGAGGGAGAGCTGAGATACTGAATGCAGTAAATAAGGCTATTAGAAATGGTCAGGAATTGAGTGAAGAAGGATTCAGTAGTCTACTCTGGACTGCCGAAATGCCTGATCCAGACATGATAGTGCGTACCAGTGGAGAGCAAAGACTTTCAAACTTCCTCACCTGGAGTTCGGTCTATAGCGAATTTTTCTTCATTGATAAACACTGGCCGGCTTTGACCAAAAGTGATTTCGACGGCATACTGGGCGAATATGAAAAACGAGAACGCCGAAAAGGTGTCTAGAGTTGAGCCAGTTGTCTTGTTTGAAGACGAGACGGTTTTGGTGATTACTAAGCCACAAGGTTGGCTGGTGCATGAAGATGGCTACTCTGAAGAGGAGACTATTGTTGATTGGTTTCTTGGCCGCGCGCCGGAGGCGCGCGGCGTTGGTGAGCCAGGTTTTTCACCAAAAGGAAAAGAATTAAATCGAGCAGGTGTAGTGCATCGTTTGGACCGAGAAACTTCTGGTGTTTTAATCTTGGCTAAGAATCAAGAGGCGCACCAACATCTCAAGCAAGAATTCAAAGACAGAAAAGCATACAAAGAATACCGTGCCTTCGTCTATGGGCGGATCAATGACCGATGGGGAACCATCAATCGCCCGATAGGAAGAAGTGTAAAAGATCACCGCCGACGTTCTGCAGAGCGAGGAGCCAAGGGTGTTTTGCGAGAAGCGATTACTGATTTTGAAAGAATCGGAATGGGAGAATACAAGGATGAGCCGTTTTCTTATGTAAAGCTAATGCCTAAAACAGGCCGTACGCACCAGTTGCGCGCACATTTGAGGGCCTTAGATAGACCTATTGTAGGGGATAGATTGTATGGTGAACATAAGATTGATAAATCAAATAATTTAGATTTAAGTCGTTTGGCACTCCATGCTCACATTCTTGAAATCACTTTACCAAATGGTGAGAGAGAGCGATTTATTTCACCGGTACCGCAAGAATTTGAAGAAGCGGCTGAACGCATTGCAGAGTAGGGTACTTTATGGTAGATTGTGGCACGTTTAAACGGCTCATTCGTTTAATTATCAAAAAAATATTATGAAAGCAGCACTCGCAGGGGTTAATGTATCCCCAGTAAATATGGAAGAGCGAAAGGCGCTTGGTATTCGACCAGGTGATACTATTCGTGTTCACCAAAAAATTCAGGATAAGGGTAAGACTCGTATCCAGATGTTTGAAGGTCTAGTTTTGGCTCGAAAGCACGGAGATGAACCAGGAGCAACTTTTACAGTTCGTAAAGTAGCTAGTGGAGTTGGAGTAGAAAAGATTTTCCCACTATACTCACCACTGATTGACCAGTTAGAAATTGTGAAGCGAGCAAAGGTTCGTCGATCAAAACTTTACTACATTCGTGAGAAGGTTAATCGTGAAATTAAGCGTCAGATGCGTCGAATGAGTCTTGTCTCAATGTCTACAGAATCAGGTGCAGAAGCAGCGATTCGTGAAGCGGAAGAAGCTAAAGTAGCAGAAGAAGAGGCTGCCAAGGCA
>JAGQMJ010000018.1 GCA_020428685.1 Candidatus Kaiserbacteria bacterium | reverse complement strand
GTAGGGGAGTTTCATTTTCTTAGCGTTACGGATTTTCTTCCCCATGGATTCATTGGTGGTATCAATTTCCACTCTGAATCCAGCCTCTGTCAGCTCTTTGAAGACTTGCTCAGCATATTCATTGTGGACATCTGCAACTGGAATGACAGCTACTTGGCTTGGACATAGCCACAGCGGGAAGTTGCCGGCGAAGTGTTCGATCATTACACCCATAAAACGTTCAAGCGAACCTGAAATTGCTCGGTGAATAACAACCGGTCTTTCTTTCTCACCTTTTTCATTTATGAAATTGAGGTCGAATCTCTCAGGTAGATTGAAGTCGCACTGGATAGTTGCGAGTTGCCATTCTCGACCAATGGCGTCTTTAAACATAAAGTCTAGCTTTGGTCCGTAGAAAGCCGCTTCTCCCTCAACTCGCTTGTAGTTGAGGTCGTTCTTTTTGGCCGCATCTTCTAGTGCTGCTTCAGCCTTTTCCCAAACATCATCACTTCCAAGGAACATGCCTTTATCATCACGAACAGAAAGACTTACCCAGTAGTTGTCGAGCAGACCCATTGTTTTGTAAAACTCTCTGATGATACCGACGATAGTTGAAACTTCCTCAGTAATTTGTGATACTCGACAGAAGAGGTGTCCATCATCTTGGGTAATAGCACGAACACGAGTAAGCCCCGACAATTGGCCAGATTTCTCATAACGATAAACAGTGGCCGGCTCAAAATATCGTATCGGCATATCACGGTAAGAGAATTGGTTGTCAGCAAAAATTTGCATATGGTGCGGACAGTTCATTGGCTTGAGAGCAAAGTCCTCGTCGCCACCCTTCACTCTGAAAAGTTCTTCACCAAATTTCTCCGCGTGACCACTTGTTTCGTAGAGTGAAATGTTTGTGATGTGTGGTGTCCAGACGCGAGAATAACCTTTGCTCTTATGTAGCTTCCAAAGATAATTCTCTATTTCTTGTCGGATAATCATTCCTCTTGGCTTGAGTAAAGGAAGGCCAGCTCCGACCAATGGAGAAATGGTAAACAAATCCAACTCCTTTCCTAACTTGCGGTGATCGCGTTTTTTGGCTTCCTCCATTTGGAGTTCATAAGCATCCAGCTCATCTTTGGTGTCGAAGGCAATGCCGTAGATACGGGTCAACATTGAGTTGCTTTCATCACCTCTCCAGTAGGCACCGGCTAGTTTGTCTAGTTTGAAGGCGTCGGCATTGATGTCTTCTTTAGGGTTTTCACAGTGTCCGCCACGGCAAAGATCGGTGAATTCACCACAAGTGTACAGAGTGATAGCTTCTCCCTTGGCTTCAATCTCATTGATTAGTTCGATTTTAAATTGATTACCAGCAAATACTTCACGTGCTTTTTCAGCTGAAACTTCCTCGTGGGTAAATTCTGTCCACTTGTTCAAAAGCTTCTTCATGTCCTTCTGGATACCTTTCAAATCAGCATCGCCAGGAGCGCCGCCGCCAGAAAAATCAACGTCGTAGTAGAAGCCGTTGTCGATGGCCGGGCCAAGGGTGAGTTTGGCGTGAGGATACTTTTGGATAACTGCCGCTGCTAGTAGGTGGGCCAGTGTGTGTCGTTTGTGTTCGAGTTGTTGGTTCATAATAATTAGTCTGGTTTGTTGGTAATTGGTACAGCTCGCTGCAGCCAGATTCAGGACTAGGAATGGTCCTGAATCGTGGCTAAGCGCCTGTATAAATTCGCAATAGTCGACCTGCGGTCTCGTTTGCTCATTCAAAAAATCGCCCGAGTGAATATACGAAAATTCGTAGACTCACTCGGACGATTGTAAAACCGCGGTTCCACCGAGCTTCTGAAGAATATTCTCCAGCGCTTAATTAATAGATTAGAAGGCTTTTCCTTGGGGCGGCGAGCGAAGCTCGCCGCCCCTAGTGGTTGGTAATCACTACAATCTCTATTTTGTATATCCTAGCGCGAGACAGGATTATGTCAACGTGGACAATGGAGAAGTTGTTTTAGAGTAGGGTACTATAATAAACAAATGATTACATTTGATACTCTGCGTCAGCGACCATTATTAAAGTGGCCCGCTATTATTCTATTGGTCTGGCTATCCATATACTTAATTCTAGTGATTGCGTTTAGACCTTCACACGATCGTGACTGGGAGCTTGGCCACGAATCATTACCGCAGATTACTTATTCTGCCACTTCATCAAATTTTTCAATTAAGAATTTTAGGAATTTTGACTGGACTGGCGCTAAAGAAGCTGAGATTGTTTACCAAGATCGCAGTTTTGATATGGCAGACATGACCGGGATAGATGTTTTTATTTCGCACTTCGATGACTTCGAAGGGTTGGCACATATTTTCCTAAGCTTCAACTTTGCTGAGAGCGACAACGTGGTCGTGTCTTTGGAAACGAGGCGCGAGGTAGGGGAGTCGTTTTCACCGTTGCTTGGTATTTTGCGTCAGTACGAAATCATCTATGTCATTGGTTCGGAGCGAGATATTGTTGGGCTGAGAACTGGTTTTAGAAATGAGCGCGTTTATCTTTATCCTACAAAAGCTACTCCAGAACAAGCACAAGAGCTTTTCAGAAGAATCTTTGTTGAGGTGAATGATGTATATGATAAGCCACGGATGTACAATACTCTGACACACAACTGCACCAACGAACTCACTCGACCAGTCGAGGCGATGTCGAGTGTAAATTTTCCTCTGACTTGGAAAAGTGTCTTACCAGGCTACTTTGACGAGATTTTGTATGACCTTGAGTTGATAAGTACTGATGGTTCGTTTATTGATGTAAAGAATAGACACTTCATTGATAATGAATCAGTCGACGTAAAAAGTGCTACTTACGAGCAAGATCTTCGGCAACAAGATTAATAATAAACTCACAGAGCTACTGCCGCGTGTTCCATGCACATTCCTAATGAAAAAAAGTCATTATTGAGCAGCAGATTCTGTATTAAGGGTTGGTGTTGCCGGCGCTAGATTCTTCAGCTTATCAATCAAAATACTTGGTTCATCGTTCCGGAAGTTTAGCTTGCCTTTGACCGCTACACAGGTGCCAGGGACTAGTAGTTCGCGGTTTTCGTTGAAGGTTTCGGGGAAAGCAACAGTTTCGATGCTGTCCTTCTGGTCGGATAATTTTATAAAAGCCATGCGGTCGCCTTTCTTCGTCAGGAGTTCTTTGACTGATTCTATCAGTCCGGTCGTGACTACGGTTGTACCTTTGTGGCCGTTTTTAACATCAACAATCTTGGCACGCTTGGCTACTTCAGCAGCGTGAGCATCTAGTGGGTGACCAGAAACGTAGACTCCGAGCAGCTCTTTTTCCCAGATTAGTCTTTCGGTCATGGTAGCTTCAGACGCCTCTTCCAAGATGAGGTTGTGAACTTCTTCCATGCCGCCAAAAAGTGAATCCTGACCAGTTTCTTTTCCGGCCACGTGTTCACGGTTGTAGGCCAACATAATGTCTATGTTTTTGAAAAGCTGACCGCGCTCTCCGAAGCGGTCAAAAGCACCGGTTGAAATGAGGGCTTCGATAGATTTCTTATTTAGACCACGATCATGGATTCGAGTCAGAAAATCCTGCATTGAAGTAAAAGCCCCGTTGGCTTTTCGTTCATCAATGATAACTTCAGCGATTCCAGCACCGAAGTTTTTGATAGTGGTTAGACCAAAGCGAATCGTCTGAGTACCTGGTACTACTGAGAAGTCGGCAAAAGATTCATTGATGTCTGGAGGCAATACATCAATATTCATGCGTTCACACTCATGAATAATCTCAGAGATTTTCTCGGTATCGCCAGAGTCGGCAGTCAAAACAGCCGACATATATTCCACAGGGAAGTTGGCTTTCATGTAGGCGGTTTGGTAGGCCACTCGACCGTAGCTAGCCGCGTGAGCTTTGTTGAATCCGTAAGCGGCGAAAGGTTCGATTAGTTTCCATAGTTGTTCAGCTTTCTGTTCGCTCATGCCGTTGTCGATAAGACCTTGGAAGAGCTTGTCTTTTTCGGCGGCCATAACCTCAGGAATTTTCTTACCCATCGCTTTTCGTAGTTTGTCGGCCTCAAGCCAAGAGTAACCAGCTAGCTTGATGGAGATCATCATCACGTCGTCCTGATAAGTAATAACACCAAAAGAGCGGTCGAGAATATCCTCCATGCGCGGATCTAGGTATGAAACGAGAGAAGGATTGTGTTTTCGTTCGATATATTGAGGGATTGATTCCATCGGGCCAGGGCGATAAAGCGCCACCATCGCGTTGATGTCGTGAATGGTTGATGGCTTTAGTTGCTTAAGGAAAGAAGTCATCCCGGTACCGTTCAGCTGGAAAAGTCCCATGGTCTCGCCACGCGCCAGAATATCGAAAGTCTTTGGGTCATCAAGTGGGATATTCTCGATATGAACATCGACATTGCGAATCTTCTTTACTCGCTTTACCGCGTCAGCTAAAATAGCGAGGTTTTTTATACCAAGGAAGTCGAATTTCAAGAGACCGACTCCGTCTTCTCCCACACTATGCATTTCGTATTGAGTAACAAACTTTCCAGTTTTGGAGTCGGGCTGGATAGGTACGTATTGATTGAGCGGTTCGGGAGCGATTACTACTCCGGCCGCGTGAACACCAAGATGACGTACACGGCCTTCGATACGCTTTGCCAAATCAATCACTTCGCGTGATTCAGAATCTTTCTTATACAGTTCAGCCAAGTCCGGCTCTATGCCGAGCGCTTTGTCGATAGTCATGGCTGAGCCTTGAGCTCCGAGGGGTATGAGCTTGGAGATACGGTCACCAGTAGAATAAGAATGACCGAGCGCTCGCGCTACGTCACGCACCGCCGCCTTCGCCATCATGGTGCCGAAGGTACCAATCTGCGCCACTTTGTCTTCACCGTATTTTGCTTTTGCGTATTCAATAATCTCGTCTCGACGGTTGTCGGCGAAGTCCATGTCGATATCGGGTGCAGATGGTCGCTCGGGATTGAGGAATCGTTCAAAAGGGAGCTTGTATTCTAGAGGGTCTACGTTGGTGATCCCGAGTACATATGTGGCGTACGAACCAGCCACCGAACCTCGAATAGTGGTATAGATTCCTCGCTCACGTGCTTCACGCAAAAGGTCACCCACAGCAAGAAAGTAGGTAGAATAACCCTTATTCTTAATGACTTCTAGCTCGTAGTCTATACGCTTTTTTATGGTCGGGTCATTGATGTCGTGCTTTCGCCAAGACACGCCTTTGTACGCCATGTCTTTGAGTTCGTCATCAGAGTTTTTGCCACTAGCGATGACGTAGTTGGGGAATTTCCAAGCTTCTTGCCCAAGGGTTATTTCGACATTGCATTGCTCAGCGATTTTTACGGTATTGGCTATCGCCTCAGGGTAATCAGAGAATCTTTCTTTCATCTCGGCTTGAGTAGTGAAAGAAAAATCTTCACCTCCTTGATCAGCAGTAGTGTCTACCACGCCCCCACTTTGGATTTTCATCATTAGTTCGCGAACGATGTTGTCTTCTGGCTTCATATAATAAACATCTTGCGCCGCTACTAGGGGGGTATTTGTAGACTGGGCTAGTTCTTTGATTCTGGTTTGGTTTTCTTCATGGTCAAAAATCTCTGGGTGATGAGAGATTTCCAAATAACAATCTTCCTTAAAAATATTTTTGTACCAGTCCAGTCGCTCAGCTGCTTTAGCTGGATTGTTGTCTTTCAATGCCTGAGCAACTTCTCCTGCAAAAGAGGGGATGATGCAAATAAGGTCTTCGTGGTACTGGGCTAAAATCTCGTCATCGATACGCGCTCGGTAATAAAAACCGTCAATGTTGGAAAGGGTGACGAGCTGGATTAGGTTTTGGTAGCCTTTGAAAGTCTTGGCCAAAAGGACTACTCGTCCGCGAGGTCGGTCGATATTTACTTCTTTATCAAAACGAGTTCTTGGTGCGAGAAAAGCATCTAGTCCAATGATTGGTTTGATGCCTTCTTTTGTGCAGGCGTTGTAAAAATCAATCGCACCGTAGAGTGCGCCAGCGTCGGTGATGGCGAGGGCATCTTGACCGTCTGCTTTGGCTGCAGCTGCTAGTTCTTTTGGGGTGGGTACAGCATTCAATAGGGAATACATCGAGTGGACGTGTAGGTGGATGAATTCTGCATTTAGCTTCTGATCGGACATAGTGGGGGTAGTATAACATCGCAAGGTCTCGCTTTAAAACATCATAATGCTACGAGAATTGTTTTAAAGCGAGACCTAGCTCCAAATGGAAATACTCACGCTAGTATTGGCTGTGTGGAGATAGGTTGGCTGGTATACTAGCTTTATATGAGTATGAAATGGTTGATTGGGGTGGATGAAGCTGGGCGAGGGCCGCTTGCCGGGCCGGTGTCGGTGGGGCTGGTGAAGGTGGCGACTGACTTTGATTGGGATTTAATACCAGGGGTAAATGATTCCAAAAAAATCAGTGAAAAGAAAAGGGAGAAAATTTTTGATATTGTAAAAGAGCTTGAAAAACAAGGTTTAATTGAGTATTCAGTGCAATCTGTCTCGGCCAAGTCTATAGACGCAAAGGGGATTGTGCCGGCGATTCGACGTTCTATTGAGGCTGGGATTGTGAAATTGGCACTAAAGTCCGAAGAGTGCATTATCAAGCTCGACGGCGGACTGAAGGCACCTGAAGAATTCCCCCAAGAGACAATTATAAAAGGAGATAGCAAAGAAAAGGTGATTGGGCTAGCTTCCATCATGGCTAAGGTCACTCGTGACAAGTATATGGAGAAGATTGATGGTGTTTACCCAGAGTACGGCTTTGCCAAACATAAGGGCTATGGCACCAAGTCGCATATTGAAGCCATTAGAAAGAATGGATTTTCACCCGAGCATCGACTTAGCTATTGCAAAAACGTGTAATTGTTGTACTATTTTGAGTATTCCTGCGTATCAATCCGAAGCAGGGTTTGTTCTTCAATTTCTTGAATAAGAGGTAAACAGTGGTAAAAAAAGTAAAACCAAAAACATCTTTTGCGGTACTTACTTCTCATGTGGCTGGCTGCGAACCGGTTTTGTCGAAAGTGCAGCTCGGAGCATGTTTTGAATGTGACCGTCGTGATGAAGAGAAAGGCTTCTGGGAGAAGTACGGCGGTAGTGTAGAAATTAAGTGTCGTGATACGTTCAAGGTTGTTTCGGCACAAGTTGGTATTGAAAATCCGGCTGATTGTCCGCACAAGAAAAAGAGTTAATGACAGAGTGTCATAAGCCGGCGAGCGAAAGCGAGCCGGCTTTGTTTTGCCTGCATTTATATTGGTACTTTCTGGGCTCTTACTCTCGTTTTTACAATCAATGCTGGGTTCGGGGTGTTCACAAGCTATTGAACCGTTACGGGTCGGTTGACTTTTTGGGTTAATTATGCTATTAATTGTACTCGGAAAGGGAGTAGTCATAGGGATTACTTTCGATGTCCTCATAAGGAGATTTGCGATGAAAAAGATCGCGCATGTTCTGTACATTTTCGCGGCCGTGATGCTTACGGCCATTCCGATGAGTGCCTCCGCGGCTCTCGTCACCGTCAATAGTCCCGATGTCTTCGTGCCATCGGCTAACGACACCTACGTTTTCGCAGGGAGTTTGTCAGACGCCAATCCCCTGTTGTCTTGGGGTGCTGCGGTTTCGCAAGGTGGTATCGTGATGGACTGGTATGTTACCGCTCCAGCAGACTTTGGACTTTACGCCATTCTGTCTACGGGACCATTCTTTACCGGCACGGGAATTGTGACTTACGGGGGCCTTAATTACGTCAACCCCGGCGAGACACGTTGGTTTCCTGCTGACGGAAATTTCTTCGTTGGCTTCGTCCAGTACCTGAGTATCGGTGTTGGGCCGGCTGAGCTGGCTATCATCAACGGGCAGTTTGGCGGCTCATATGACATTGCCACGTCGGGTATTCTCGATGGTACTACCGGCTTGTCCGACGTTCCGACGAACGGCGGCGGCAACACCGGTGGCGGCCAGGGCAACACCGGCAACCAAGTGCCCGAGCCTGGCTCTCTGGCACTTCTCGGCCTTGGCCTCCTTGGCCTCGGCGCTATTCGCCAAAAGCGAGGCACTATCGCATGATAGTGTCACACCATCAATCAAGCACTGTGGGGGATTCGTCCTCCCAGTGCTTTTTTCTATTCTGGCTTTACATATTGCATTTTTTGGCGTTTCTGATATAGTTTCGCCACTATGGTAATTCGAATGCGTCACACGCGGGCACACACCGCAAATCGCCGATCACATCATGCGCTTACAGCGCCCACTTTGGCTACATGTCAAAACTGTGGAGCTAAGCATCGTCCACACCACATGTGTTTAGATTGTGGTTTCTACAAAGGACGAATGGTGATGGATATGGCATCAAAGAAGAAGTCACGAGAAGCTCGCCTGGAAGCAAAACGAGAAGCTATTAAGTCTCAACAAGGCGATGTAGCGGAACCAGCAGCAGTTGAAGCTCCCAAGGAAGAAGAGAAAAAGGAAGCGAAATAACCAAAAGTCCCGCCACCGGCGGGACTTTTGTGGATTGGTACCTATTTTTTAAATTTCTAGTGATACACTAATAGGTAGTAAAAGTTTAGTACATTTATATGGCAAATCGACATTTATCGCGCAGTATCGTTCTTCAGTCACTCTTTGAGTGGGATTTAAACGCGTTAGAAAAGAAAGCAGTTCACGAGGTTTTGGGACGCAACGTCACAGAATTCGCACCCAACAAAACAGATTTGCCATTTATGGAAAAACTCCTAGATGGTGTAATGGCAAAACAGCCAGAATTAGACTTGGTTATCACCAAAGCTGCGCCAGAATGGCCGATTGACCGTATCTCACCGGTCGATAGAAATATCCTTAGATTAGGTTTGTTCGAGTTACTTTTTGCCGAGCGTTCTGAAGTGCCTGCCAAGGTTGCTATCAATGAAGCGATTGAGCTCGCCAAGCAGTTTGGTGGAGACAACAGCAGTCGTTTTGTAAACGGAGTACTTGGTGCAGTCTACAAAGAAATCGGCGAGCCAGGCAAAGACGAACAAAGCAAGCGTCGCAAGAAAGACGTACCATTTGATGAAATGCCGATTGAGCGCTTGTCTGGTGCGGTGGTATACACTCAGCATGAAGGACAGATGTACCTTGCCTTGGTGCATGATATTTTTGGTCACTGGACTCTATCCAAGAGTAAGGTGAAAGAGGATGAGACTGTAGAAAATGGGGCAATACGAGCCTTGCGAGAGGAGATTGGTCTGCCGGTAGAGATAGAGGCTGAGCTCGGCAATAATGAATACATCGCGTCACAGCCAGAAGTCGGAAAGGTGCGCAAGCAGGTGCATTATTTCTTGGCCAAGGCTCCTTATCAAGAGATTGAGTTGATGAAAAAAGGCGGCTTGGATGATGCTAAGTGGTTTAAGGTGGCTGATATTCTCGACCTCAATTTTTACGAAGATATTCTACCGATTGTTACCAAGGCGGTGACCGTTTTGGTTGGCAGAGGCTCAAAATAGTGCTAGTGTCAGTAGACATAAGTCTACTTAAATTATGGAAGAAAGAAATCTACAAACTGAATTAGGAAAGTTTCAGACGCTAGTTGGTGTGACTTTTAGTGATACCAATATTTTACTGTCTGCTCTTACGCATCGTTCTTATTTGAATGAGCACCGTGAGGCGACCTGGGACCACAATGAACGTTTGGAGTTTTTGGGTGATGCGGTTTTGGAGTTGGTGGTGACAGATTATTTATATAAAAAGTACCCAGAAAAGCCAGAAGGGGAACTGACTGCTGTACGGGCCGCGCTCGTAAACACTGTTTCTTTAGCTCAGGCTTCAGAGCAGCTCGGGGTCAATGAATACATGCTGATGTCTAAGGGTGAGGCCAAAGATATGGGTCGCGCTCGGCAATATATCTTGGCCAATGCTTTTGAAGCTTGTATTGGTGCTATTTATTTGGATCAGGGTTATGACGTCGCTAGAGAGTTTATTGCCGGACATCTATTTCCTAAGACTGACGAGATTGTACACAAGCGCTTGTGGCAAGATCCCAAAAGCCGCTTCCAGGAACTAGCGCAAGAACACGCTTCGATTACGCCTACCTACGAAACAATTAGTCAGGATGGTCCTGACCACGACAGAGTATTTACGGTCGGGGTGTACCTAAAGAGTGAACTAGTAGCCGAAGGAAAAGGGCGCTCAAAGCAAGAGGCCGAACAACAAGCGGCCGAAAAAGCGGTTGAAGCTAAGGGTTGGGATTTGTCCTCTGTCTAGTTTGGTTGCGTGTTATAATTTTAATATGAAAAAACTGGCATCAGGTTTTAGTCTGATTGAGTTGTTGGTCGTGATTGCTATTATCGGCATTTTGAGTTCGGTTATTTATGCAAATCTTGGCCAAGGTTCGGCTCAGGGTAGAGACCTAGAACGTCAATCAAACTTGCGCGAAGTCCAAGCGGCGCTGGAGCTGTACAAGAATGAACATGGTAGGTATCCAGCAGCTTGTAATGGTGCTGCAGGGTGGAGTTCTACTGAGACGGGATGGTCTGGTCAGACTGGCACTACTTTTGGATGTACTTCTGGGAGTCAATATATTGTTGGTTTAGTGCCAAAGTATATACCGGCTTTGCCAGTTGATCCTAAATTGAATGGTAATAATTCTGGCTATGTTTATGCCGTAAATGCAGACGGTACAGTCTATAAATTTATGGCTAAAAGAACAGTTGAATCAGAGTTGGTTGATTATAAACATGCTTTTAAAAGTTGTGACTCTACTTCTAACAACAAGGGTATGTGCGATGCTGTAGCAAGTAACTTTAACAACGCACCTCCCCACTGTGCCGAAACTAATGCTAACTTTAGGAGTTCTTACGCCGTTTGGGGAGGGTATGCATATGTGGCTCCGACTCTGGCAGCTGCACCCGGACTTATCAACAATAGAACAGAGGATATAATATGCCGTTGGTAGTTTTACATGGGGGTTTTGATAAATCAATTGTCTGCATAATGCTATTATAGAGTTATGTTAAATAGTAGGTTTGTAAAAGGTTTTACTCTGATTGAGATTCTGGTAGTGATTTCTATTATTGGTATTTTGTCAGCGATATTGTATGCAAGCTTCGGAGAAGCTCGGACAGACTCAAAAAATAAAGCCCTGCGGGTTGAGATGAAGGAGGTGCAGTTGGCACTGGAGCTCTTTAAAGCTCAGAATGGTCGTTATCCGGATGTGCCACCATGTGGCAGTGTTGGTATGGGTGAGTCGTTTGCATTAAGCACGAGCCCAGTCTGTATTACTTATGGTGCTTACATTGCCTCTACGACTGATTTTATATCAGATCTGCCGTCACACACAAAGTCCGCTAACCCTAATTGTGTGATTGAATATCGAGTCGATAATGCAAATTTTTCTTGGTATAAGCTGACGGCGATTAATTGCTATGGTGGTGCAACATCGGCTGCTGATGGTGTACAGCCAGCTGATGAACTGGCACGTTGCTTGTCAACGTGTCCTGCAATTGGTGTGTGTGATTCTTCCACAGCTGGATTTTATGAATCCTACGCCGTTTACAGTAGTGGGGGTGAGTGTCGATGATTATATGTACCTCAAAGAATTAACAATCAATGGGTTTAAGTCGTTTGCTAAGAAAAGCGAATTGGAATTTTCGGCGGCTATTACGGCGATTGTGGGGCCGAATGGTTCTGGCAAGAGTAATATTGCTGAGTCTTTTCGTTTTGTGTTGGGGGAGCAGTCGGTCAAGTCTATGCGCGGTAAGAAGGGTGAGGATTTGATTTGGGGTGGATCAGAAAAGATTTCTCGCGGCAACCGAGCTAGTGTCGAGGTGGTGTTTGATAATGTGAGCCGGACGTTTGCGCTCGATTTTGACGAAGTCAAAATCGAGCGCATCGTCCACCGCGATGGTCAAAACGAGTACAAGCTAAATGATTCCACTGTCCGACTCAAGGACGTTCATGAGTTGTTGGCAAATGCCAATATCGGTTCTACTGGTCATCATATTATTTCCCAAGGAGAGGCAGACAGGGTACTGGCGGCCGGGCCAAAAGAAAGGCGAGAGATGATAGAAGATGCTCTGGGTCTAAAAATGTACCAGCTCAAAAAACAAGAGACTGAGAAAAAGCTTCTAAAAACAAAAGAAAATATCGAGCAGGTTCAGTCTTTACGGCGTGAGTCTGCACCACATTTGAAATACTTAAAGAAGCAGGTAGAAAAGGCCGAGCGCTCACTTGAGGTGCAAAAGCTACTGCGTACACAGTACGCGGATTATTTGAAGAGAGAGGATACTTACGTGGCTTTTCATTTTGATAAACTAAATTCAGACAGACGAGTGCCAGCGGAAGAGATCGAAACAACCAGACAAAGAATAGCTCAAGTCAAAGAAATCTTGAGAGAAACTGAAGAAAAGCCTGTTTCGGAAGAGTTGGTGGAAACCGAAAAAAGATTTAAGGCTGCATCCCAAGAGAGGCAGGAAGCCGAGCGAGAATTGAGTAAAATCGAAGGTCAAATCAATCTCCTTGAGCGTAGAATAGCTGATGCAAACAAACCATCAGCCCCAGTCAATCAATTTATTGCTCGCGAACAGCTAGAGACGCTCGTCTCGTCTATTGAGTCAGTGGCGGAAAAGGCTTTGAGTAATGGAGATGAATCAATTTTGCGACGAGCGTTGTCTGACTTGCTTCACCAGCTAAAGAATTTCTTAAAGAAAGAACAGGGAGAAGTGGTAGACACTTCTTTGGCAGACAAGCAGGAATTGAGCTCATTGCAGGAAGTGCTAGAAAAGTCTTCTAGGCTCGTAGCTGCAGCTGTAGAGAGAGAAGGTGAGCAGCGAGAGCTTTTAAGTAAAATTCAATCAGAGCAAGTTTCAGACACTGAGAAAAACCGAGAAGCTGAGAAAGAATTATTTTCACTTTTAAATACAAGTAGAGAATTGGAATCGAAGCTCGGGCAGATTGATCGTGAGCTGTCTGTGTTGGAGCGCGATAGAGTTGATTTTAAAAACAATCTTCAGGAAGCGGTTGCGCTACTTGGTCGTGGCGCATCGGATTATTTTTCTTTTGAAATCAAAGATGAAAATGGTAATTTGCTTGATCAATCAGAAATTGTAAATGAAGACAGAGGTGTGCAGCGGGCGCGGGCAAGAGAGCTTGAAAAACTTAAGATTAGACTAGAAGAGCTTGGGGTAGGTGTTACGGAGGATTTATTGAAAGAGTATAACGACGCTAAGGAACGTGATGAATTTTTGGCTCGAGAACTAGAAGACCTAGACGCTTCGGTAGAAAATCTAAAGGAGCTGATAATTGAAATGCAGACAAAACTGCACGAACAGTTCGTAGGCGGTCTAGAGAAGATTACTAAAGAATTCCATACTTTCTTTACGTTGATGTTTGGTGGTGGCTCAGCTTCACTAGAGCGAGTGACTCTGAAAAATAAAGTAGGGGAAGATGGTGAAGAGGAAGAGGTGCAAGATGGTGTTGAGCTGAATGTTTCTCTGCCAAACAAGCGAGTGCGCGGGTTAGATATGCTTTCTGGTGGAGAGCGCGCTTTGACCTCTATCGCGCTTATTTTTGCTATGAGTCAAGTGAATCCACCGCCGTTTATCATTCTCGATGAAACTGATGCGGCTTTGGATGAAGCTAATAGTCGACGGTATGGCGACATGATTGAAGCTCTGGCGGCCAAGTCACAGCTGGTTTTGATAACTCACAACCGCGAGACTATGAGTCGAGCAGGGATTTTGTACGGTATCACTATGGGCGGAGAAGGGGCGTCAAAGATTTTGTCGGTTAAATTTGATGAGGCAGCGGCAGTGGCAAAATAATTTATGGAAGGTCCGAAAAAAAGAGAATCAAAATTTGAAGTTATTCCTGATAGCGATTTTGGTTATGGTCCTTCTATTAGGAGAGTGGAAGAATCTGACGAAGTGGAGGTGGATGATTTTTCTCCTGAGTATAGGATTAGTAAAGAAATAGAGCCTGAGCCAGGTGATTTGAATGAGGAGCAAAGAGGTGGACCAAGGGCTGTGCTTAGAGGAATGGGTTTTACGGTCAAGTCACGAAAATTTGATGAGAGTCGAAGGAATTTTTTGCGCGGCGGAGCTACTTTGGCGGCAGGAGCGGCATTGTTGAAAATGACTGGCAGTCTTCCTAAAAAAGCCGGTGGTCATATGGAAGATTCTGACTTTGGACGAGCGGTTGAAGGTGATATAAGTAGCAGCTTCTCTGAAGCAGAAATGATTGCTCAGCCTGAGTCTGTAGATTCATTTGAGGGCGGAACACGGTTTGAAATCGAGCTGCAGTCTTTAAGAGAGTATGTTTCTATGCCAAAAGACACGATACTGTTTATTGATGAGAACGGTCTACCAGTTGGAGGGCCGGTTAAATTCCAGGACTACATCGGTCCTAAATATCGTTCTGATGGATCTTTGTATATGGAAAAATATCGCTTTACTCCTGGTAAGGAAATAAATGAAATTGGTATCCCCGCTCAAGGTATTGCTCCCGAATGGATAGATGCGGTTGAGCAGATTCAGGAAAGAAAGTATCCAGAACAAAAAATAGTAAATAAATTACATGTAACCGGTGAATTCATGTCTGGCTATAGAAGAGCTGATGCTGATTTGCGGGATAGGGTTAAAGCAGGAGAGATTCAGAGTTTGGCAGAGTTGGTGGATTACTTTGGTGATCAGGCAGTCGAAGAGGAGCCGTCACTTTCCCGAAAAGAGTACTTGCAAGAAAGGGTTGAGTTTGCGGATTTTGTACCGCAAGTGGTGCAGGATGAAGTGCGAAGGTTGCTGCCGGCTCTAAGTGCTAAGGAGTCTAAGTTTAGTGATACAGCTGTCAGTAGTAGTGGTGCCTTGGGAGCTTTGCAGTTCAAGCCAGACACTTGGAAAGATTTGGGAGCAGATGTAAATAACATCACTGCTTTTACAGAGCAGGTAAAAATGATGGGAGTTTTTACTTCGAGACAGTACAGGGCCTTATTTCATTTTGTTGGTAAAGACAGGCTGCTAGGGCTGCAAGAAAAATTTGATGATGAGGATTCTTATTATCGTGATTTGATTGTGCCGCTATTGATTAATGCACACAATACCGGAGCGAAAGGTATGGCTGATGTGGTATCTGCTTACTTGGATGCTATACCTAGTGATGAAGTACCTACTGGAAAGGATTTGTATATTGCGATAGCTGACTTTGGAAAGAATAATAAAGTTGGAGGATACGGAGATGAAGCTAGAGGGTACGCAATGATGATTTATGCTTACGCGGATGAGATGAAGGGGTAGGGGTGGATTGTAAAAACCGGCGGGCCTGAAAG
>JAGQMJ010000017.1 GCA_020428685.1 Candidatus Kaiserbacteria bacterium | reverse complement strand
CTGCTTTTTAATACTTATCGCTTTGGAACAAAAGTCAAAGCTTGACCCTTGTGGACACCTCGACCAGTTCGACCGATACGGTGAACATAATCTTCAAATGTACCAGGCAAATCGTAGTTGATAACGTGAGTTACGTTGTCGACGTGAATACCTCGGGCAGCTACGTCGGTAGCTACTAGTACTCGAGCGTTTCCGCTTTTGAAAGCCGCTAGTGAACGCTGTCTTTGTCCATGGCTCTTATTGCCGTGAATAGAATCAGCCTTGATGCCGTGATTTGAAAGTTCTTTAGAAAGTTTCTCAACACTGTGCTTCATAGCACCAAAGATAATTACTCGCTTCAGTTCATCTTTTGCCAATAGTGCCAAAAGAGTATCGAATTTGTGTGCGTGTTCGTAGGTTACGATATCTTGCGCAATACTGTTGGTCACGTCTTTCTTCTTTACAGAAATAGTAACTGGGCTACGCATAAAGTCGTTGACTAGTCGTTCAGCTTCATCAGTCATAGTAGCTGAGAAGAAAAGAGTCTGGCGATTCTTGGTAACGTTTTCTAGAATCTTGCGCATGTCGTGGATGAATCCCATGTCTAGCATTCGGTCAGCTTCGTCCAAAACTACGTTGTTGATTTTTTCTGTTCTGATGTCACCTCGGTCTATCAAGTCCAAGATTCTACCTGGAGTCCCGATGATGAAATGATTGTTTCGCTTGAGAGCACGAATCTGTGGTCGGATACTTGTCCCACCTACACATGAAGTAGCATAAAGCTTAAATCCAGCTCCAAACTTTCGAAACTCAGCTTCTGCTTGCAGAGCCAGTTCACGAGTTGGTGTTAGGATAAGTGTTTGCTGCTTGCCTTGAGTAAGAGTTTTCTGGATTAGAGGCAGTAGGAAGGCAGCTGTCTTACCAGTGCCTGTTTCTGCTAGACCAATTACGTCTTTTCCTTCCATAATAAGAGGAATAGCCTGGTCTTGGATCGGTGATGGGGAAGTGATTCCTTGATCGGTAACAGTCTTTGCGATATCTGCATGCAGTCCAAAATCATTGAAGGTGTGCTTCGGCACGTAGGCTTCTTCTTTTACTTCAACTGGATTTTTGTTGATGAATTGTGATGGGTCAAAAGTTGGTTGTTTTCGTCCGCCACCACCTCGGCTTCCGCCACGGTTGCCTCCTGGTCGTCCAGCCCCAAAACGGCTTCTGCCACCTGAGCGAGTTCGACTGCTAGAGTTGTTACGACTAAATGATGATCCAGGTCGTCCTGAACCAGAGTAAGGGCGGCGTCCAGTTTGTCGACGTCGCGATGTTTGATTTGGCATCTATATTTGTAGTTAAGTGGAGTTGTAAGACTCCGGGGCGTGCAGGTAGTAAATATTCAGAAACCTGACAGCTAAGCTAAGACAGACATCTGTAGCTAATGTGGCCCCACACGAGATACATAAGCGCCTATACAATAATACATTTTGAGTTTTTGTCAATGAACAAAGGTAATGTGTACACACATTTGGCACTTTTCTTTATCATTTAAAAAGCCCCGCTTCCAAAGGAAGGGGGCTGGGTTGTGGGAGGCAAGTTGTCAGCTTGCCGGCAAGCGAGGCGCCACTACGCAAATGCGGGTTGCATCTGCCAGCAGGGGTCTTGGGTACGCATGGTCTTCTCCTTGAGAACGCCACTCTTCTCAGGTGTGAGTAGTGGTTTTTTAAAGATAGCAGAGGAGTGCTGTGTCTGCAAGAGAGTTTTTGCAGAATTTGAGAAAGGAAACCGGGCGGCAAATTTATTTGCTGCCCGATTGAATCTACACCCACTGGTGTATCGGTACGTGGTTTTTGATGCGGTGAAGGCAAAGTATCGAAGCGATACCGCCAGCAATAACAACCATATAAATCGGAAGCCAATACTGGACTCCGTCTGGGCTATTGATGGCAAAAGTACTCAGTCCAAAACCTAACGCCACCATAAACCACGGGACAGGTCGGTCTGCGTGAGGTTGATCGATGGCTGACAAAACCGTGCCGCGTACGGCTATCAGGTTTGCAAACAAAACAAGAAACATGGCTACTTCAGCCGACTGATTATTTTGCCTTGTGATCGGTAGTGCTACAACGGTAGCACAGCAAATCAAGATGCTGGCGTTGTCCCAAAAAGACAGTCCTTGCAAGATTTGACGGCGGTGTTTTGCAATCAAAATGATGGTTATGGCCAGAGGATTGATAAAGCCAAACAATGCTGGCCAGACGCTGGCTTCCGCTCCGGTTTGTTGGTAGGTCAGGAGTGTGGCAAGACCAATGACGGTAAACAAAAACCAAGAAGTGAAGACGGGTTTTATTTCATCCCGATATGTACGCAAGCTATACGGAATGATACTGGCGGCGACAATCGCCCCAGAAACAAGACCAATCAGTGCTTTGTCCATGATTCTCTCCGAGTTTGAGATGGAACTAACTGGGTACTATTTACCATTAATTATTGAAAAAGCCAACTATTTTATAAAGAAAACCCCCGCACGGGTGCGGGGGGTGTTGCTGGCGAGAAGTTTCTCTATCTCGCCTTGATGACGGGGCTTTTAGCTCGGGACAGCGCGGCTCTGGTCGCGGCTGTCGCTGCTGTCGATGTGGCCACCAGTGTTGCTGTGGCCTTTGTCGCCGGTGTCGTCACTCGTGATGCCGATACCGGTGTCTTTGTCGGAATTGCTGTTCGGCTTGGGATCGTTTTGGTTCATAGCTTCTCCTGTGTACGCCACCAGTCGTCTCCGGGTGGAGTGGTGGAATGAGACTTTATCAAATCAGGAAATTTAAAGCAAGTTTTTGGTGTTGGTAGAAATCTGATTGGAATATTGAGAATAGCTACAAATACCTAAAGATGTGTGTGGATGAGTGTTGTATACTTATCCGCATATGAATACGACTTTACAGTGCGATTACACACGAGCTTTTAAGAAAGCAGATATTCGAGGAATTTATCCGTTAGAAATTGATGAGGAGCTGGCCTACTTTATCGGACGAGCGTTTGTGGAAGAATTTTCTTATAAGAAAATTCTGGTGGCTCGGGATATGCGTCTGTCGACCCCTCAGCTACATGAGGCTTTTCTAAAAGGAGCGACTGACTCGGGGGCATCGGTGGTGGATATCGGATTGGTTAGTTCTCCAATGTTGTATTTTGCTTCGGCTACTATGGATTTGCCTGGGGTGATGATTACTGCTTCACACAGTCCAAAGCAATACAACGGTATGAAGCTGGTGCACGCGCAAGCAATTCCGCTCACAGAACAACACGGCTTGAAATTGATAAGAAAAAGAATCGAAAAAGGAAAGTTTGCTAGTGAGGTGAAAAGAGGAAAAGTGACCAAAAAAGATGTTCAAAAAGCTTTTCAGCGGTTTGTGGTCAAGGGTTACAAAACTAAAAAACTAGCTGGAATAAAAATCGCCGCTGACGCAGGAAATGGAATGGCAGGTGTACTACTGCCACTTTTGCAGGAAAAACTGCCGTTGAAGTTTGATGTGATGTTTCCAAAGCTCGATGGTGCTTTTCCAAATCGAGGATCAGACCCGACTCTCTCAAAGCATCAAAAGCCGCTGCGTGAACAATTGAAGAAAGGGACTTATGACTTTGGAGTAGCTTTTGATGGTGACGCTGACCGTATCGCTTTTCTAGATGAAAAGGGAAAGTATATCAACAGTGCCGTCATCGGAGCTTTGATTGCTGAGCATATGTTGCAGACCAACAAGGGTGCAAAAATGGGCTACACAATTCTAACTAGCCGTTCTTATGAAGAGGCGATTTTGGCTGGGGGCGGTAAGCCAGTGTCTTGTAAGGTGGGGCATGCTTTTATCAAAGAAACCATGAGACAGAAAGATGTTTTGTTTGCTTGTGAACACTCTGGACATTTTTACTTCAAGGATTATTTCTTTACTGACTCTGTGACATTTACTTTGCTGGCGCTACTTGATGCTTATGTGGTGGCAAAAGAGAAAGGCCAGACTTTTTCTGAAATGATGAAACCGTACTTGAAGTATCAGCAGACTGAAGATGTGGTAGTGATGGTGAAGGATAAGAAGTTGGCTTTGCAAAAAACAGAGGACTACCTGAGGTCTTTGAAGCCAAAGTCGCTGAAAAAATTTGACGGATTGGTGGTTGATTTTGGAGAGGTTTGGGGAGCGGTAAAGCCGAGCGTGACCGAGTATGCACTGAAGATTATGTTTGAGTCGGCGAGTAAGAAGCTGGCGAAGGAGGATCAGGATAAGCTAGTAAAGTTTGTTGAGTCTATTGCAAACGACTCGCGCTAAATAAAAAACATGCTACGATGCCCATAATATGAAAGCTGATATAGAGTACATTTTTGGAAAGCACGCAGTGCGTGAGGTTTTGGAAGAGCGACCAGACGTGGTGGTGGAGGCTTATGTGGCGGCGGATTTTTCAGATGACTCGATTTTGAATCTGCTAGAAGACAAGCGCGTACCACTCAGGGTCCTCAATCTGAAAAATCCGCCGCGAGGCATCTCCGCCAAAGCTGCCCATCAAGGAGTGGTGGCTGGTATTCTCGCACATAAGCTTACTGTGCCGTACAAGACTTTTCGTGAAACTTTGAAAGTGGCTCCAGAAACAGCTTTGCTGGTATTGGGTGAAGTGCAAGATCCGCACAACGTGGGAGCGGTAATCCGCTCAGCGGCAGCTTTTGGTTTGGCTGGGGTTTTGATTCCTCCGCACAACCAAGCTCCTGTCACCGGAACAGTGGTAAAAGTTTCAGCTGGAATGGCTTTTAGAATTCCTCTGGTAACAATCCCAAATGTGAATACGGTTTTACGAGATTTACAGAAAGATGGTTTTTGGGCTTATGGTTTGGAAGGAAAGGGTACCACTTCAACTGTGACCGAAAAATTCACTCGCCCGTCTGTTTTTGTGCTTGGAAATGAAGGAAGTGGTTTAAGAGAAAAGACAAAAGAACAGTGTGATGAGCTGATTTCTATCCCAATTCACCCTCGATGTGAGTCATTGAATGCTGCTGCCGCCACGGCAATTGTTCTCGCTAGTTGGAGCGCTCAACACAAAGAGGCTTTGTCTTAGCTAAAGGGGTGGTGTAATATAGTTGACATTAGCGTTGCTCGCTCTTTTTGCTGGGTACTGCGAAGGATAATTATCATTAGATTCTAAAACGAATATGAGTGAACAAGAAAATAAAGAAGTAGTGAATAACGTAGCTGCCGAAGAAGTGTCTTCTAATCCAGTGTCTCCTGCGCCTGCAAAGAAGAAAAAAACGTGTGCCTACATAACAGCGGTTGTAGTGGTGGTACTAATTTTGGCTGGAGCTTTATTTATGATGGAAAAGCAAGGAAGGTCTTCAACAAAAATCTTCTCTTCGATTATTGAAAAGCAGGAAGCTACTAAGGTAGTGGCGGTTGTAAATGGAGAGGAGATTGTTAATTCTGAACTTGAGACAAGTATCAAGCAGTTTAGTCAGGCTGCAACAGCTCAAGGAGTAGATCCGACTAGTCCAGATATTCAGACCGAAATCCGCAATCAGTCACTTGAGGTGTTGGTCAATACTGAGCTGTTGAAGCAAGCGGCAGCAGAAAAGGGGATTGAGATTTCAGAAGATGATGTCTCAGAAAGACTGACGGCTATTAGTACAGAGATTGGAGGAGAAGAAGTTTTGGCTGAAAGAATGGCCGCTCTTGGAATTGATGAAGAAAAGTTGCATGAGGATATCAAGAGCGAGTTGATGATTCAGCAGCTATTGGATTCTGTTTTTGCAGAGGCAGAAATTGCTATCACTGAAGAGGAGGTAAACAGTGTTTATGAAAATGCCGGTGGTGCAGCTGCTGGCTTGCCAGCTCTAGAAGAAGTACGAGCACAAATCGAAGAACAAATTCGTACGTCTAAGGAGCAAGAAGTAGTGGATGCTTACCTAAAGGAATTGCGAGAGGGAGCAGAGGTGGTGATTGAAGGGGAGTAGTCTCCTTAAGAAGATGAAAAAGGCCGGCCCCTTCGGGGCCGGCCTTTCTCATCCCCCAACCCGTCTGATATAATACCTACAACTATGCCCAGTTCACTTACTCCCACCAAGCTCCTATTTTTTATCTTTGGTTTAGCCGCCCTGATCTACCTGTCTTTTTTTACAGCAAAGGCATCGGTATATTTTGGGATTGGAGGAGGTACGGTATCTGTCGGGACCACTGTGTCTACAGCGGTGAGTACATTAAATGACGGCCTTATTGGCCACTGGACCTTCGATGGTCCCGACGTGGATTGGAGTAGTGGTACAGCTGAGATTAAGGATATTAGTTCAAGTGCAAACGATGCTAACGCTGGTGGTATGAGTGTAGCTTCAGCAGGTAGAGGTGTTGTTGGGCAGGCGATAGATTTTGATGGGGTAGATGATTACGCAGAAATAGGTACACAATCAATTTACAATGTAGCTCCAGGAGAAGCCAAGACATTTTCTGCATGGTTTAAGAGAGATGGTTTGCCGTCATCAACAGAAACTATTTTATGGAATGAAGGATCTTGCCTAGGTTGGTATTCTGCAATAACAACATCCGGTAGAATTTTACAAAGTTTTATCACGGGCGCTTCTGGCTGTACTGGGCAGGTTACTAAACAGATAACATCATCAGTATCTATAGATTATGCAGATGGGGGGTGGCATAATTTGGTTGTAATAATTGACCGTCCTGGCACCACAATGACTTTGTATATGGACGGCCTTTTTTCAGCCTCTACAAGTGTGGACAATTCTCTGCCTGCCCCGAATGGAACTTTTAGGATTGGATCAATATGGAATCTATCAACTTTTTATAGAGGTGGAATAGATGATGTTAGGGTTTACAACCGCGCCTTGTCAGCCGAGGAAATCTCTCAACTCTACGCTATGGGCGAAGGGGTAAAAGTAGCAAAGACAGTGGCTCCACCCTCATCATCATTGGATAGTGGTTTGCTTGGCCACTGGACCTTCGATGGTCCTGATGTGGATTGGAGTAGTACAACGGCTGAAGTGCGTGACTCAAGCGGGAGTGGAAATAGTGGTGACGCCCGAAACGGTATGAGTACTGCTTCGGCAGTACCAGGGGCTGTTGGTCAAGCATTGAGATTTAATAGTGCATCAGGAAATTACTTACAGTACGGCAACATATTGAATTCTTTAGCCTTCCCGTTTTCCATTTCTTCATGGGTCTATAGAGATGGTTCAACCAGTGATTATATTGTTGCGACAGATGATCAAGATGTTCCAGCCGGTATTCTGTGCGGTGCCTGGATAGCAATCGGATCAAACCAAGCTCAGGCAAATACTGGTGATTGTGTCTGTAATGCGCTCAACTGCAAAAAAACCGCTACCACTGTGTCTACAGTTCCTACTAAAGAATGGGTCAATATTGTTGCGGTCTTTAATTCACTTGGTGATAGTGATATTTATTTTAATGGTGCTTTACAATCTGTGACTTATACCGGTACTGCTACTGCGTTTAATCAATCATCACTTAGCTTTAAGATTGGCAGGAGTGGCCGTTCTCCAACAGCAGATATGGATGGCATGATAGATGATGTGCGTATCTACAACCGCGCACTTTCAGCTACAGAGATACAGCAGCTGTATAGTATGGGGAGGTAGAGGAGGCGCGGACCGAAGGTCCGCGCCTTTTCAATTTGAATAACTCAAAATTATAAAAAAAGCACTTGATATACTAAATGCATGCCGAAAGCTAAAAATGATTTTGCGCACGAGCTGACATATCATCCAGAAAGACGAATGGATATTATTCGTGGTATGACCATTCCAGAGCGGAGTGCTGTTTTTGAGAAGTTGTCTCCGTATGTACAGCAGTCCATTCTGAAGCATTTGAAAATACATGAAATTGTAGACATGTTGGACAACATGGATATGCAGTTTGCCAAGCAAATCATCTCACGTATCTCAGATACAAAACGTCGCGAAAAAATCGTCAATCGTCTAAAAGGCGACATAAAAGAAAAGATGGATTATTTTCTGCGCTTCCATCCGAAGGCTACTTTGTCCCTAATTAATTTCAACTATCTTTTCTTATCGAGCTCTCTGACTATCGGTAAGGCGGCAGAAATCATCAGTCGCCACTATGACGAAACCGGCAGATACCCAGAGGTACTTATCCACGAAAATGGAAAACTAATCGGTGAAGTGGCCCTGACAGCGATGGTGAAGGAGAGGAACAACAGCACATTACGAAAGCATGTTTCAGGTATTCCAACCATTACATACCAAGCGGAAATAAATGAAGTGGTGGATGCTTTGGTGACAGAAAATAGTAAAAAGATTGTAGTGTTGGATCATGATTCAAGTGTACTCGGGATTGTTTACGTCGATGCGGCAAGGCAGTTGTTTGGCAAAATGCCAGCTGAATCCCTCTATGAGTTTGCTGGAGTAGACAATAGTGAACGTCCTTTTGACTCCGTAGGAAAGAAGGTAAACAATCGCTATCGTTGGCTGATTTTAAACCTCGCTACTTGTTTCTTGGCCGGTATGGTGGTCCTCTCATTTCAAAGCACTCTAGATAAGCTCACGATTCTCTCGGTGTATATGCCGATATTGGCCGGCATGGGAGGAAATGCCGCTACACAGTCTTTTGCCATCATGGTACGCGGACTTACTTTGGGTACTATTTCTTTACAGAATTCAGCACCAGCAATTTGGCGTGAGTTCTGGGCCGGTATTATCAACGGAATCATTATTGGAGCAATCGTTGCCTTGATTTCAACTGTCTGGAACGGAAATCCAATGTTGGGATTGGTAGTCGCGATGGCTTTGATTGGCGCTCATATGGTAGCGGCTTTGGCTGGCTCTATAATCCCGCTATTCATGAAGCATATTGGTAAAGATCCAGCGGCCACTTCGACAATCTTTATTACTACTGCCACAGATGTACTCGGTCTATTCTTCTTGCTTGGACTCTCGACCATCTTCCTAGTTTAAAATGATATAATGCGCAAAATTTTGTTATGAAAATTGCGGAAAGAATAGTGATGATTTTGTTGGTGTTCGTGCTTGGCGGCGGTAGCGCCTGGTTTTATTTTGCTGTAAAAGCAGATCAGCAGGAAGTAAGAGATGCTGTTGCGCGCGGAGAATATCAGATCCCAAAGGAGAAAAAGTCCACGAGTGATGCGGAAAAAGATTGGAGAGTTATTTACCCAAACACCATCAAGATAACGATAGGGGATGTCGAGGTGCAGGCCTCTGTAGCTGACACTCTTTCAAAGAGAATAAAGGGTTTATCCGATACGCCATTTTTGCCACCAAACGTAGTTAAATTATTCGCCTTCGGGGTCCCTGGTTCACACTCGATTTGGATGAAAGACATGAATTACGCTATTGATATTATTTGGGTGGCACAGCACGGCGCAGTTGTGCATATAGAAGAGAATGTTTCACCAGACACCTACCCAGAATCATTCTCATCCCCGACACCAGCTTGGTATGTGGTAGAAGCTAGCGCTGGCTTTGTGGCTAGTAGTTCGATAGCTATTGGTAGCAAGGTGGTGATTCCCGTCAATTAATTTGCAATTTGTTTATATTATTGCATAATAATCGAACACGATAATCGCCTCAATTTATTGGGGAGGAAAGTCCGGACACGCCCATATTTATTTATGGAGCAAGGTAGTGGGTAATACCCATCCGCAGTAATGCGCGAGGTGCGAGCAGAGACGTCCAAAGCGAAAGCAGAGGAGTTCCTTCGGGAATAGTCACTTGGGAGACCAAGTGGGTGAAACGGCTAAATCCTTACTGGCGTGCAAGGCCGTGCCTCGCCTCCTTAGCTACTGATGTTTTGAATTGGCAGCTAAGGAGGCGAGGAGTGCCGCAAGAGGTGAGTAGTAATACTCATCCTAGGTAAATGATTATCCGAAAGTAATTTCGACAGAATCCGGCTTATGTGTACAAAAACACCCCTCGGGGTGTTTTTTGTTTGTGTTAGAATTCATAGAATAATCAATTAACGGGATTTATTTATATTTTTATGTCGGGCAGTCTATTTACACCAAAACTAAAACAAACAGTTGAAGCGGAAGATGTTGAGGTAGAAGTGCCAGCTGAGATGGATGCTACTGCCAAGCGTTTTCATACTTCTGCGCAATATCTGATGGTGATGTTACTGGGGGTTTTGCCGCTTGTCTTTATGCCAGGGATTTTTATGTCCGCGAGCTACACCAAGATTATGTTTGTGGTCGGAGTAGTGAGTGTGGCGCTGTTCATGATTTCTCTGTTGATGTTGCGTCAAAAGCAGGTGAGGACCGTTTTGCCAGTTTCTTTAGGTATATTCTGGGCTTTTGTTCTGGTGATGTTTGCTTCAGGTGTCATCAGTGGTGATACACAAGACGCAATCAGAGGTTCGTTTCTCGAGCCACAAACTTCTAGTTTCTGGCTGATGGCGGCGCTAGTTATGACCTTGACCCTGACTCTCCAGTCTTCAAAAATAATGACTATTAGGTCCATTGTTTTATTTGCAGCTAGTGCAGGAATAGTCTTGCTGTACATGCTGGCTCGTGAGCTGGTCGGTGTAAATTTCCTTACGTTCGGTGCTTTCCCGTCATTAACTTCGACCCCGGTTGGAAGCTTCAATGACCTAGCTTTGTTTTCAGGTTTGGTGACAGTTTTGTCTTTGGTGACTCTCGCACAGTTGCCACTTAGGGCAATGGTGCAGTATTTCTTGCTAGCCATAATCAGCCTTGCTTTAGTGCAGTTGTCTGTAGCCAATTTCACAATGGTCTGGGTTGTAATCGGATTCTTCTCGTTGTTGATGTTTGTCTTTCATATTTCAAAGGACACTTTGTTTCAGTCTGCTTCAGCTGTTCCAACATCAAGAACTCTCATTGTAGCTACAGCTTTAGTGGCTATTGTTAGTGGAAGTTTCATTGTGGCTGGAGATTATCTCGGAGCCAAAGTATCTGAAGTGATTGATGTGAATTATGTCGAAGTGCGTCCATCACTTGAGGCTACGATTGATATCGCTAGTGCGGTTTATGACAACGGAGATGCGATGCTTGGTATCGGCGCCAATCGCTTTACTGACGCTTGGCGGCTTTATAAAGATACCGCTATCAACGAAACAGTTTTTTGGGATACAGATTTCTCAGCTGGGTCTAGCTTAGTGTCTACGCTATTTGTCACGACGGGTGTGCTTGGAGGAGCTTTGTTTGTGTTGTTTCACTTAGGATTGCTTTACGTTGGATACAGAAGTCTTTTGCGAAATCAGCGCAGCGACTCTTACTGGCAGTATCTAGGAGTATTTTCATTTACCGCCGTAGCATTCTTGTGGGGTCTGTCTTATGTATATGTGCCTGGCGTTACTATGCTTTTGCTGGCGGTGTTCTTTACAGGGTTACTGTTTGTATCATCTGCGGCGCTACTACCAGCGTCGGTCAAAAGGATACCTTTGGCAAGTAATCAGTCCCGAGGCTTTATGCTGATGACTGTGTCTATACTTGTGATAGTAGTTTGTGTGACAGCTTTGATGTCTGTAAGCAGTCAGTACCAAGCTCAAGTTCTGCTTGTACAAGCTCAGACTGAAGCCGAAAACTTAGAGGAGTTTGATTCGATGCTTTCAAAAGCTTACGGTCTGTACAATGACGATCGTTTCCTGGTGCTGATTGCGCAGGCTTATGTAGCAGAGATGAATACGATGATGCAGGTTAGGGATCTGAGTAAGGAAGAAGAACAGCAGGTTTTGCTGAAGGTGGCGGAAAGGGCTTTGGCTGAAGCAGAAGCAGCAGTCAAACAAGATTTTTCTAATTCTCGCAATCATGCTGTGCTGGCTGCAGTTTACTCAAACCTTGCCTCACTAAACATTGATCCAGCTTTAGGCTTGGCAGAAAGTTCACTCGAAAACGCGCGACGCTTTGACCCAGTTAACCCAGGATATCGTCTTATGGTTGCTCAGCTATCGGCCCGAGCAGGGGATATTGAAAAAGCTCAAAGTGAGATTGTGGAAGCGTTGAAGCTGAAGCGAAACTACACAGATGCTTTGTACTTGTCAGCTCAGCTTGATATTGCTGAAGGTAAGGTTGAGTCTGCTATTTCAACCACTAGAGCGATTATTACTCTAGAGCCAAATAATCCAACTCGGTATTTTCAACTCGGTATTCTTTTGGCTTCAAATGATAAAGTTCCTGAAAGTATCGCTGCCTACAGAGCTGCTATTTCGCTTGATCCAAATTATGCGAATGCACGCTACTTGCTAGCTTTGAGTCTAGTAAGTATTGGGCAGAAAGCCGAGGCGGTCGAACATCTAAGATTCGTTGAGCAGTACAACCAAGAAAATAATGAATTGAGAGAGTTGATTCAAAAGATTGAGTCGGGAGAGGATGTGTTGGTACCAGGCCTTGGCCTAGACACTCCTGTGAGTGATTCTGCACCTAGTGCAGTCGATGAAACGGTGGTGACTACCGGTGACGTGCAGTCTGACTTGATTACTTCAGTCAACACAATCCCAGCTACTTCTGAAGAAGAAAGTGTGCAACCAGAAGTTGAGCCAGCCGTAACTTCAGAAGAGGACGTAGAGTAGTACTTAATTATGGTAAAGAGAGTAATTAATTTTGTGTACAGGGAAGTACGCGGCTTGCATCAAGCTGCGTACATTTTGGCCTTGTTTGCAATCGGCTCTCAGATTTTGGCGATTGTTAGGGATAGGTTGCTGGCTCATACGTTTGGTGCTGGGTCAGAGCTAGACTTGTACTACACGGCCTTCAGGATACCTGATTTGCTTTTTGTATTGTTTGCTTCGGTGCTTTCTATTTATGTACTGTTACCGTTTGTGAACCGCTTCACAGAGGCGGGTGGGGAGCAGTCTGGGGCAAAAGTGCTTTCTCAAGTTTTTACAATCTTTCTTCTGACCTACACTCTGGTGGCTGGATTGTTGGCTCTTTTGGCACCCTGGTATGTACCAAAGATTTTCGTAGGGTTTGAGGGTCAGTCAGATGCTCTCGTGAGCTTGCTACGTATCTTGCTATTGCAACCATTCTTGCTTGGTCTATCTAGTTTGTGTGGGGTGGTGACTCAGATGAATCACCGGTTTGTCTTGTACGCGATTAGTCCACTCTTATACAATCTAGGTATTATTCTCGGTATCGCGGTTTTGTACCCGCTAATGGGTCTGACTGGCTTGGCTATTGGGGTGATAGTTGGCGCTTTTGGACATCTTTTGATTCAGGTTCCATTTGTGATCAATAGTCAGTTTTCGTTTTCTTGGGCAAGGCAAATCGACTGGCCAGTTATTCGTCAGATTCTGGCGGTTTCAATCCCTAGAGCGTTCACCTTATCAATCAATCAAATTGTTCTTCTGGTGTTGGTTGCGATGGCTTCGGTTATGACAGCTGGATCGGTATCGGTTTTTCAGTTTGCGTTCAATCTCCAGTCTGTCCCGCTTGCTATCATCGGCATGAGTTATTCGGTGGCGGCATTTCCGACTCTTTCAAATTTGTATGCCAAAAAAGATCAGGCTGGTTTTAATAATCAGCTGGTTACTGCATTACGTCACATAATCTTTTGGTCATTGCCGGTGATTGGATTGGTGATTGTTTTGCGTGCGCAAATAGTGCGTGTACTGCTCGGAAGTGGTGAGTTTGACTGGGGCGACACCAGATTGACTGCCGCGATGTTGGCTATTTTTGTACTCTCATTATTTGCACAAGCGATACTGTTGCTTCTAATTAGAGCTTTTTATGCTGGAGGCAGGACAGTGTTGCCGCTCGTAGTTTCGTTCTTTAGTGGAGTGTTTTCGATTGCGCTAGCTTTAATAATGAAGGGTTGGTACGAAAAGTCTGATGTGTTGAGAGTGTATCTCGATACAATCTTTCGTTTGCGAGACGTGCCAGGGGCAGAGGTTTTGGTATTGGCGCTGGCGTTTGTTTTGGGTCAGGTGTTGCAGCTTTTGATACTCATGATTATTTCCAAGAAGTCATTTAATGTTAGTTACAAATCATTAAACATAATTGTTCTACAGGCACTTATTGCGGCGGTAGCTGGAGCAACTTCTGCCTACATTACTTTGGCCTTTGTGGTAAATGGAGTCAATCAAGAGACATTTATCGGTATTTCACTGCAGGGTGTTTTGGCTGGTTTGATGGGCTTGGTAGCGATTATTTTGGCTTATCTGTCTACTGGCTCGGCTGAAATTCAAGAAATATATCGTTCATTCCATGCTCGAATATTTAAAACAGACGTGATTGCACCGCAAGAGTAAAAGGTAGTGTTTTTTCTAAAGTAAGGTAGAGTAAGGCACAAGTTTTGTATATGAAAAAAGAGATTAGAAATTTTAGTATTATTGCCCATATCGACCATGGTAAGTCCACACTGGCTGACCGTATGCTTGAGGCAACCAAAACAGTTGAGCAGCGAAAAATGAAAGAGCAGGTGCTAGACTCGATGGATCTTGAGCGTGAGCGGGGTATTACTATCAAGATGCAGCCGGTTCGGATGTGGTACGAAAGAGCTGGCCAGCAATACGAATTTAACCTGATTGATACCCCGGGGCACATAGACTTTTCGTATGAGGTTTCTCGAGCGCTCAAGGCGGTGGAAGGAGTTTTGCTGCTGGTTGACAGTACTCAAGGCGTTCAGGCTCAGACTTTGACTACTCTCCAAATGGCGAAGGATTTGAACCTTACAATTATTCCAGTTTTGACTAAGACTGATGTGCCTCACGCTCGTATCGAGGAAGTGAGTGAAGAGGTTAAGACACTTTTGGGTTGCGAGCAAAAAGATATCTTGTTGGTGTCTGGCAAAACTGGCGCCGGTGTACCGGAGCTACTGTCTGCTATTTGTGAACTGATTCCGCCGCCAAGAGAAAGTAAATTAGATTCTTACAGAGGTTTGATTTTTGATTTTCAATACTCAAATCACCGCGGGATTATTGTTTTTATGCGAGTCTTTGACGGAGAGATTAAGAAGGGTGATGTGCTGCAGTTTGCTGCCAGCAAGCGAACCTTTACTGCTCTTGAAGTGGGAGTAGTTACTCCCGAAGAAAAACCTGTAGATAGTCTGACAGCCGGTGAGATTGGTTATGTGGTGACAGGAATCAAAGAGCCAGGTGTGGCTGGAGTAGGCGATACTTTGATGAAGGAGCGTTCGGTTGTTGAGCCTTTGGCAGGTTATCAGCAAGCTCGGCCAGTCGTGTGGTCATCAATTTTTCCTGAAAACCAAGATGATTTTACTCAGTTGCGTCAGGCTTTAGATAGACTTCAGCTGTCTGATTCTTCACTATCGTACGAAGAAGAATCTTCTGGTGTGCTTGGTCGTGGTTTCCGGTGTGGTTTCCTTGGTATGCTTCATATGGAGATTATTACCGAAAGATTGAGACGGGAATTTAATATTGAAATTATTATCACGGCACCATCTATTTCTTATGAAGTGACTTGGCCAGACGGAAGAGTGGAAGAGATTTATGCGGCAAGTCGTTTTCCAGAGCACGGACAGAAGGTTTCTGTGCGAGAGCCGTGGGTTTTGGGGCAGATTATTTTGCCTGGGGACTACATGGGTAATGTGATGACTCTTTTGTATGAGCATGAAGGAAGTGTGATCGGTACTGAAGTATTTAGTGACGGTAGAACATTGCTGGCGATTGAG
>JAGQMJ010000016.1 GCA_020428685.1 Candidatus Kaiserbacteria bacterium | reverse complement strand
ATCGACCGTCAGGGTCGTCTTGGTCGAAAAGTTATTCGTCCCCTCGGTCAGCGTTGCTGCTTGGGACTGGGAAGTATCTCCCTGTCCATCTGCCCCCGAAAGGGCTTTGCCCCAGCCCTTCATAGCGCCACCGACTTCGATACCGTTGGCAGGCTGCCAACTGAGATACGGTGCTTCCTGCTCACACTGATTGCCACCAGCGCATGCCGAAACATTGCCGGCGAAGCCGATGAGCAGAGCCAGAGCGGCGACGGCGGAAACAAAAAAGCTTTTGATCGTCTTCATGATAGTCATCCTCTTGAGAAGAACTGAGTATCGGCAACATGCCGACAGATTTTGCCTCACTCACGTGAGACAAAGAATGGCGTTATCCGAAACCGGATTAGACCACATCTGTCGCACGTCGTGAAGACTCGGTTAATCTAGCATAGATAAAAGTTTTGTCAACACCTCCGTGAGGACATTTTATCTTTAAAGCAAGCTATATTTCTCCGTCCAGCCTCAGCTCTGCTGCTCTATTTTTTGCCTCGAGTCGCTCCTCAATTGTTGACTGTTCAACCGGCTGACTCCAGTCGTTCTCAAAAGTACTCTTGGCTTGGAAAATCGCCACCGTCAATAGCGCAATCAAAAATGGTGCAAAAAAAGCTAGAGTCCAGTACTGCCACCTAGCACCATCTTGAGAAGCAACATAACCAGAGCCTTTATATGCAACTAGATGTCGATAAATACTAGCCGCTATATAGGCACCAACCACAGTTGCTACAGCGTTGAACGCACCACTAAAAACGTCGATCGCTAAGTCAGAGTAAAGCTCATCATCTAATAAAAAACCAAACGTAACTCCAATAACAATACCGATAGTAAAGAAAATCAGTAGTCCGATCATCAGAACTGTCGAGAGCTTGTAAGCGACACGCCACCAATCGTCACGGACCAGCTCCCTACTGCGTCGAAGCGCATCCATACCTTTTAGACCTTCGCTAGCAAATACATATTGTGCAAAATACATAGAAATGGAAACTATGATAGCTGGAACAATAAATATAATAGCGCCACCAAGAACCACCATCATGGACAGTATCACGACCCAAAAGTAGCCAAAGACGTTCTGCTTTGCCCAAGAAAAAGACTCTGCGACAGACACTTCCCTATCTGGATTTGAAACTGTATACAAAACAGCACACGATGCCAATAGATACAAAATAGCCGCAAAAATACTAAATGCTCCAGCTGAAACCTGAAAGAAAGCAGAACCGGCTTCTTGATTCACCTTTGATAAATAATCAAAAACACTAACAATCGTAAACGGTACAAACAACCAAAGAATTAAGCTGGTTTGTTTAATAGCAAAGTTGAAGCCGCTAGAGATTAGGTCGATTGCTTTGGGGAGAGTTAGTTCTTTGGTGGTGGGTGCGGCTGATTTTTCGGCCGAAAAATCAGCCGCACCCTGCCCCTCCTCCACCACAGAAGCACCCAAAGAAGATTCTGTATCTATCGCAACAAACACTTGTTTAATAGCTTCTTCGGAGTAACCGGCAGCCTTCAATTCATTTTCAATACTTTCCTTAGAATGACCAATTTCTATTCTTTCCTTGACGGCAGCAATTAATTCTGGAGACATAACTTAAATTTAACACTTTTTTAATCATAATAATTATATCATTTTGCGACTCGGGCTGTTTAACGTACAATGCAAAATGCTATGGAAACCATTGAAACAATCGTAATGTCAGTTGGAGGTTCTTTAATTGTTCCCGACCAAATTGATAGCTCATTTTTGAGTAAATTAAAAAGTTTTGTAGATACTGAGACGGCTAATGGCCGTCGTTTTATTATTATTGCTGGTGGCGGGCGCACAGCCCGTCGTTATCAAGACGCAGCCGCAGAAGTAACAGAATTAACCAACGACGACCTAGACTGGATGGGTATTCACGCCACTCGTTTGAACGGCCACTTACTGCGCACTATATTTCGTGACACTGCTCATCGCGAGGTCATCAAGAACCCTGACGATGTTTTGGATATCAATCCGGATGAGAAGGTAGTGATCGCGGCTGGCTATCGACCAGGCTGCTCTACAGACCTACGTGCTATCCAAATAGCCGAAAGAGTCGGCGCCAAAAAAGTCATCAATCTTTCAAACATTGACTACGTCTACACTGATGATCCGCGCACCAATCCCGAAGCCAGCAAAATCGAAATTATTTCTTGGGCAGATTTCCGCGCTCTGATTCCTACCGAATGGGACCCAGGGCTTTCCTCTCCTTTTGATCCTATCGCGGCTAAAGAAGCTGATGAAAAAGGCATTGAAGTAGCTATCATAAACGGTGATAAGCCAGAAGCATTGTCTAACTACCTAAACGGTAAGCCGTTTGTCGGCACTCAAATTTCTTAGTTTTGGGTTGGTAAAGAAAAAAGCTGCGCAGCCTTCGGCTGCGCGGCTTTTCCTACCCTACTGTATCTCACCATAAACAGACTCCTGCGCCTTATGTAGTCTTTCTGCTACTGCTTTACAGTATGGATTAAAAGTATAAACATCGTGAAAAAGCTTCTTGTCATCCTTCACACTTTCAACCGCATCCATCAAAAATTGAAACGATAAAGTATCAATCGCACTGCGCGAAAAGCCAGCTTTTATAATAGACTGGCCCACATAGTGAGTAAGGAAAAGAGTTTCGGCCAAACGTTGATCATGCTCTTCGGCAGTCATTTCGATAATAGAAAAACCAAGCATAGCAAAAGCATTCTTTAGTTGCTGGTAATCATTATTTTTTAGCACGTAGTCTGTTACCACAATCCTAAAACCACTGACATTACCCTTATATTTTTTGTAACTATCAGGCCCAAACATTGGGTGAGTAGAAATAAACCTGCGTCCGTTAGCATGCTTTCTCAACAGTTCAGTTGTTAGCTTTTTGACTGTTGCCACGTCCACCAACACAGTTTCTGGCAAAGCGTGTTCAAGCACACTCATCAACTGAGTTTCGTACTCACTGATACCGCCACACAAAATAACCACGTCTGACTGAGCAGCTGTTTTCAAATCAAAAAACAACTCTCCGTCCGCTTCTATCCGGCGAGAATAAATACGAAAATCAACATTAGGAAAAAGCTGACTTCCCAGCTCATGAAGAAATTTTCCAAAATGGCCATAGCCGATTATTCCAACTGTATTTATCATAAATATTTTTTTAAAAAGTTATCTATCTCTTGCCTTAGTTCAGACATTGACCCGTTATTCATGATAGTGAAGTCGGCACCCTCCATCACCGCTGCTTTCTGCATTCCATTTGGATCAGGGTCATTCATTTCAATTTTTTCGTGAGCAACAAATTCTTCAAAAGTCACTTTATCAGAAGCAGACTTTCGGTACTGAATTCTTTTATATCGAAGCGCTTGATCCGCATCAACCGCCAACAATATTCCACCTTTTGATTTTAGAGTTTTGGCTTCAGCCATAGTCCGGATAGATTCAATGACCGCTCTTTCCACCTTGTCTGCCGCCATTTTCTCAAATGCTTTCTGCACAATAACATCATGCCCGTAGAGCCTACGCATATCATTGGCCACCAAGCGCATTTGTTCACGGCTAGATGGCAATGATCTTTTTTCTATCTCCGCTACAATCAGTGACCGCGAAGAATAGTGAACGAAATTTTTGTTTCTAACTAAAAAATCAACCACTGCCCCTTTACCTGAACCATCTGTTCCTGTGATACCAATAATCATGATAGCGACTAATTTTTGTTAGTTTTTTTAGCCAACCTATCTGCGTACGCTACGACCAGTGGACTAGCAATACAGATTGATGAGTACGTACCGGCCACTACTCCAGCAATCAAAACTAGGGCGAAGGTCTGAGTGACAGAACCACCCAAGACATAGAGCGCAATCAATGCCACCAATGTCGTCATTGAGGTATTGATAGAACGAGCCAATGTTTCTTGTACAGCAGAACCAACGATTTCATCGTAAGGCTTGGTCAGCGTGTATGTCACTTGCTCATGCACAACTCCAGCCTCCTCTCTCTTAGTACGCTTCTCTGTTCTATTCTGGGTCAAGTTTTCTCGCACCCGGTCAAACACGACAATGGTGTCATTGACAGAATATCCAAGCACGGCCAAGAGAGCCATCACAAAGAGAACATCCACCTCGATTCCAGCCACATAACCAAGAATACTCATCAAGGCTGTCGGCACCAAAACGTCATGCATAAGGACAAGGATAGTGATAGCGCCGTATGTCCAAGAACTAACTGGCGTACCAATACCAGAAAAAGCAAAAGCAACGTAAAGAATAATGATAGCTGCCACTCCGCCAATTGCCCAAACAGACTTATCTTTCAGTTCCTGACCAATTACCGGACCGATTGAGGTAAAGCGAGTAATCTCACCACCCTCTCCGACTGTAGTCACTTTTTCTTCTAGGAGACTACGTTCATCTTCAGACAAATCTCTGGTTCGAATAAGGTAAGCTGTCTTTCCACTTTCCACATCAGACTCACGAACCGACAGTCCACCTAGATTCATTTCAGCAATATCAGCTTCCAGCTCAGTTTTATCTGGCGCCACTTCGTATGACACTTCAGTCAAAGAGCCACCAGTAAAATCAATACCAAACTTAAGACCTAGAGTAGAAATAATCAAAGCACTTCCCACCATCACCACGGCTGCCACCCATAAAAATATTTTTCTGTAAGTAATTGCAAACATATTATTTCTTTAGACCACTACCGAGTAATACTGACCAAACCGCGCTATCGCTCTTTTTCACACTTGGCAACGCTATCAAGAATGTACGAGTAATCACCAAAGCGGAAAACATCGACACTAGAATACCCATTCCAAATACAAGAGCGAAGCCTTTCACTAATGAAGTACCAAACCAAAATAGAATAATTGCTGAGAGCAAGCTAGTGATGTTTCCATCTCGAATCGCACTCCAAGCTCGGGCAAATCCTTCCATTGCTGCCTCTCGGCTACCGGCACCTTTTTGATACTCTTCTTTCATTCTTTCAAAGACCAGCACATTAGCATCAACGGCCATACCGAGAGAAAGGATGAATCCAGCCAATCCAGCTGCGGTCAAAGTAACCGGCACCATCTGGAAGAGAGCAAGCATTATCACGATGTATGAAACAAGCGACAAACCAGCAATCAAACCTGGCAATCTGTACCAGAGAAGCATGAACAAAATAACCAAACTAAAACCAAAGATTCCAGCCTCGACCCCATGATCAAGCACTTCAGCTCCGAGCGAAGCACCCACAGTCTGAGTGCTCTCAAGCGTAATCGGCACAGGCAAGGCACCAAAGCTTAGATTTTTTGCCAATTCTTTGGCCTCATCAGGAGTAAAACCTCCAGAAATAATAGCTGTTCCTCCGGTGATAGCCTCGTTAATAACTGGCGCTGAAATCATTTCTCCATCAAGAAAGATGCCGAGCTGACGGCCGACATTGGCTCTGGTGATTTCGGCAAATAGCTCACCTCCCTCTTCAGTAAACTTCACTGCTACCAAAGGCTCATTTGAAAGTTGGCCGGAAGATTGTCCAGCAAACTGCAGTGCAGCTGATTCAAGGTAACGACCGGTTAGGCCAGTGTCTGAGAAAGGAAGTATGTCATTGTTCACCTCTTCACCATTAATCTTCACCTTACCAACTACCGCAGTTGAGCTACTTGATGAACTAATGAGAGAATCAAGATTCCTCAGAGCTTCTTGTTGAGCTTCAACTTCTGCATCATAAAGCTTAAATTCAAGTAGCGGTGTTCGCCCAATTTCAGCAATCGCTTCGCTGACATCCGTCACACCAGGCAACTCCACCACCAAGCGTTGTATCGGCTCATCGGTCACAAAACTACTACTTTCTACCTGAACAATTGGTTCAGACACACCGAAGATGTTTACTCGCCGCTCGATAACGTCCTTCAGAACATTCATTAGTTCTGGTACTTCCAGTGGCTCAATACTAGATACGTCAGCCTCATACACCAAATGAGAACCGCCGGCTAAGTCGAGCCCCAGCTTGAATGGGCTTTCTGATTCTGGATTGGAAGCATTACTTAAAACACTCAACCCTAACCAAATAATAAAGCCTGCTACTACCAAAGACCTGAAGATGCGCAAAAAAGCTTGCGACCCGGCTGAAGTTTTTTCTGATGAATCTGACATATTGAATAATATTATGGATACTTTTATAACACACCGTGGACCACTAAACTATTGACTTGATAGTCGTAAAAGGTTGCGTAGCAGATACGCGATGGTGATAGGCCCAATACCGCCTGGCACTGGAGTCAGAAGACTGGCGACACTAGCCACTTCAGTATGAACATCTCCAACCAGCACTCCTCCATCTTCGGATGTTCCAGCGTCAAATATTACCACCCCAGGCTTAACCATTTTTTTAGTAATAAAGTGAGGCCGGCCTATCCCACTCACTATAATATCGGCTGTCTTAAGCTCTTTTTCATCAAAAGTATCAATCTCAAAAACCTGCACCATGTCACTTTTAGACCTCGCATAAGCAGCCGCCGGCAACCCAACCAAGCGCCCCTGACCAAGCACGATTACTTTCTTGCCTGCCCAATCAACATTGTAGAATTTTGAAATTTCATCGATGGCTCCCACCACTGGCGACAAGCAGGCATTTACTGTCACACCGTATAAGAATCCGTCTGGGTCTTTTTCTACCGGAACTGCCCGCAAAACAGCATCACGATCAATCTGCGGAGGAAGAGGCAACTGCACTACGATACCGTCTGAATCTTTTAAAACTTGCTTAATGGAAGCTACTACTTCTGCCGTAGTAGCCATCTGCGAAAGTTCCACTACATTTAGCCCAATACCAACCGAAGCGGCCTTGGCTTTTTTCAACTGTAAATACTTTTGGGTTTCAAAGTTTGGTGCACAAGTAATAGCCGAGAGTTTTGGTGGCCGCGAAAGCTGCCCGACCTCCTTAGATATTTCGGTTAATATTTTTGTAGCAATCGCCTTGCCGTCCACCATCATATGTGCGCAGTATAGCAGAAATATCAAGTATATTCCCCCTCAGGACTAAGTCCCCGTCCTCATCAAGATAGTTGAAATAGTCTTGAGACCTATCTGCAAGTCCAGCAGCAAAGAGCGTCGCTTGAGATAATACAAATCATAAGAAAGCTTGGTGGTAGTGCGCTGCACATCCAACCCGCCTCGCGGAACATCGAAATTATTAATCTGCGCCCAGCCAGATAGCCCTGGCTTTAAAAAGTGTCTTGCGTTGTAGTACGGGATTTCTTTAGCATAAACCTGTGCCAAACTGGGTATCTCCGGTCTTGGGCCAATAAAAGAAAGGTCACCAAGTAACACATTCAAGAGTTGCGGCAATTCATCCAAACGAGTCTTGCGCAACCAAACTCCAACCCTTGTATCCACCAGCTGACTATTGAGGGCAGACATTGCTGAGTCAGAACCATTCTTGGTTCTAAACTTATATATACTAATAGGTTTATTGTACTGCCCTACTCTTTCAGCTTTGTAAATAAGTGGACCTTTATCATCTAGCTTAATGGCCGCCGCAATAAATGGAAAAATCAATAGCGATGGTACAGCAAGCAATAAAGACCCAACAATATCCATCATTCTTTTTATGCCAGCATAAACCAAAGTGTGTGACTGAGAGACATGTGAAATAAACCAGCCATGCTCTAGCGAAGCAATCGGCGCACGATCGAATGTATCTTCATACAATTTATTGAAGTCTAGAAAAGTAAACTCGAAGCGTAAAAAAGCCAAATCAAACAACTGTGGCAAGAAATCATTTAATTGAGCGTTATTGGGATTGGCGACAATTACTCTGATGTTTTTTCTTTCGATCAGTGAAAGGATTTTTTCTTGGAAATTGTCAGTTTCTTTGATGATTTTTTCATCCACCATTCGCACGAAGCGATAATTATATCTGTCGTTATTGTTTATTTCGTCCACCAAATCAACCGCATCTTCACCATCAGCAATCAAGATTGCCGCATGTTTTTCCTTAGGTGAAAAATACTTAAATCCATAAATTCTCCACCAGGCAATCAGTAAGGTAGAAATAACCAGGTAGATTACCAAGTTGGTCTTTGGCGCGATGCCGAACGGAAAAGACAGGAAGACTAGCGCCGCGATTACAAAGTTTACAATCTGAGCGTGGATGATTTTTGATACTAAGAGTTTCTTAAGAAAAGTCGTATGCTTGTCATACAGACCAAAAATAAAGAAGCCCAAAATCCAAACAGCAGACAACATCAAAAATGGTGGCATATGGTCAGACAATCTTTCTGCCCCAGGCCATTCGAGATAACGTAACAAAAGCGTTAGCCACAAGGCTAAATTAAAGAAAAATATATCTCCACCGATAAGGGCGAGTAATTCCCTAGTTCTTTCACCCATATAATTTCATTCGTTACATAAATCCTACCCAAGTTGGCAGAAACCGCAAGTACACAACAAAAACTGCGGTGGTATAGTTAACTAACTATATGAGCAAAACAGCATCATTAAATATTCTGCATGTCGCAGTGAGGAGTGGCTGTCGGGCAAAAACATCATGGGGTGATGTTTTTGTTGTGCGCCCCAGTTGCCCCAACTCTGTAACACACGCCATATGACAAAACATACTCCACTGAGAATTCTATACGTGATTACGAAGAGCAACTGGGGCGGTGCCCAGAAGTATGTTTTTGAATTAGCTCTGGCTGCTAAAGAAGCTGGACACGATGTGAGCGTGGCATGTGGCGGCACCGGCGAAGCCGGTGCCGCCCTTGGCGACATGGCTGTAAAACTAAATGCGGCAGGTATAGACGTCATACCCGTACCAGCCTTCATGCGCAACATGTCATTTTTCAATGACTTTAAATCCTGCTTTTCACTCTGGAAAATAATCCGCAAAATCAAACCAGACATCATCCATGTAAACAGCTCAAAAGCGGGCGGAATTGGAGCGGTTGCCGGCAGACTAGCTGGGGATGCTCGAATAATCTTTACCTCCCACGGTCTCACTGTCGATGAGACCTGGCGACCACTATGGCAAAGAACACTGATATACATTGGAACTTGGCTCACCCTCAGACTCGCCCATCACAGCATAATGATATCCAACGAAACCCTACAGCGAGCTAGTGACATGCCTTTTATGAGTGGTAGAGTCAGCTTGATCCACAACGGAATCGGTCAAACAAAATTCCTAGAACGTTCAGCCGCTAGGAGCTCCCTAGCCAACTACATCCCCCAGAATGCAATATGGATTGGCGGAGTTGGAGAATTAAACACCAACAAAAACTGGTCAGTCGCTATAAAGGCAATGAAAACAATCCCAGCCAGTGTTCACCTAGTCATCATCGGAGCTGGAGAAGACAGAATGAGCTTAAACCAGCTCATCACCCAAGAGAAACTAAAAGACAGAGTTCATCTTTTAGGCCACATTGAAGCTTCTCCCTATCTGAAAGCTTTTGACATCTTTGTCCTACCATCAAAAAAAGAAGGCTTGCCGTACGTCATTCTCGAGGCAGGCCTTGCTGGCCTTCCGGTAGTAGCTAGCGACTTGCCAGGCATAAGGGATATTATTGAAACAGGACAAAATGGATTTTTAGTCGAACCAACACCAGACCTACTTTCCACCTCCCTCAGTATGCTAGTACGAGACGAAGGAATGAGACGACGGCTGGGAAACAATCTACAAGAGACTGTTGGTCAAAAATTTTCAATCAATAAAATGTGCGACGAGACCTTTAAAATCTATTCCTCTAACAGACTCCGCACCGGCATAGAAACTGGTTTGTAGCGGCGCATTCCCATCACCATTCCGACCGCAATGAACTCGGTAAACAAGTGCGAACCACCATAACTAAGGAACGGGATAGTGGTACCGGTGACAGGCAAAAGACCGATATTCATACCGATATGAACAAAAAAGTGCGCCACAAAAAGTATGCACGTACCAGCCGCAAATAATCTTTCAAAATTTGTTGCTCCCTCAACAGCGTGTTTGAGTAAGCGCCAGACCACCAATGCAAAAAGTGAGAATAGTAAAAAAACCCCAGTCAAACCCCACTCCTCAGCAAAAGCTGCAAAAATGAAGTCTGTTTCATACTCAGGCAAAAAGTGTAGCTTCGACTGTGTTCCATAGCCAATCCCTTTTCCAAATAGTTCACCTGACCCTATGGCCACGGTGGACTGATAAGCATTGTAGCCAGCACCTTGAATATCTGAGAGCGGATCAAGAAAGGTCATAATTCTTTCCTTTTGATAATCCTGAAAAGCAAACTGCCACATCGCACCAAAAGCTATCGACCCCAAAAGAAACACCGTCACCAAGTGCCTCAACTTAATACCAGACACCAGCACCATACCCAGCCAAACAAAAAACAGAATAATCGCCGAACCAAAATCGGGTTGAATAAATACCAAACCAAAGATGCCTAGTGCATAAAGCCCCGAAATGATAATGTGCGAAAAGTCTCCAATCAACTCGTGACGCTTAGCAAAATATTTTGCCAACACAATAATCAACACCAATTTTGCCGGGTCAGATGGCTGTAATGAAAAGAACCCGAAGTCAAAACGACTTTGTGCACCTAAGGTAATCTCTCCAATCACCAACACGAGCACCAGCGAGAACAAGATTGCAAGATAGAAAAAAAAGGCCGTATTACCAATTCTTAAAAATCGGTAGTCCGGAATCATAGCCATAAATAAGGCTATAGTAGCCAGGGATATCCAGACTATTTGTTTATCAAAAAAAGCATTATCTCCTGCGTGAGAATACATTGTCACCAAACCCATCAGCGTCAACCCCAGCACCCCAAAAAAAAGTGCTGGGTCAAAACCACTAAATAAAGTTCGCAACTGTCCCATTCCTTGTATTGTACGATACTGAAAACTTTGTGTAACTAGTCGAGCCTATCTAAGTGGGGCAAAGTTTGTTTTTGTCTTTGCAATCACATCAATCTTGGTTGGACCAGATTCACAAAGCGCAGAAGTGATTTCGGCATAGATGCTAGCCAGATCAGCTCCAGTTGGCGCAAAGTACGCATTTGATTCATCTGATGCAATATCGACTATAAACTGCCTGTCTACCCCCTCACCAAGACCGATAGCATAGACTTCGATGTTGTCCAACCTCATTTCGTGAGCTTTTTCTATAGCTTCTGCAACTACATCTTCATCACCCGCAGCTGTCGCTAGACCATCGGTCAGCAGCACCAGCACTCGTCTCGCATCTTCATTATGTCTTTCTGAATTCAGCTCAGACATGGATTCTACAAGCGCATCAGGCGTATTGGTAAATCCAACTTCTTCAGCTGACGCTATCGTAAGAGAGCTGATTGAATCTGCTACAGCACTATGAGAATTTGTTAGCGCATTAGAAACAGCAGCGTCAGTAGCAAATGTCACCACCGCCACCTGATCGTCTTCCTTGAGACTATTTACAAATCTTCCGGCCGCCTGCAAAGCATCGGTCAACGGCTGAGGCGGATTGTCACTGTCATTATTCATACTGCCAGACAAATCAATTCCGACCACAACATCAGTTGGAATAATGCAGCTTTTAACAGTCTTTGCGATTGATTGGGGCCAAGTGAATACAATATCTTTTGATGAACGAGCATCGAATTTTTCGACAAAGGTTTGAGAGGCGGTTACTGGCTTGCCGTTTTCACTAAATACAGTTGCCACAATTTCAACATCAGACGCAGAAGAAAGTGCAGTATTTTCAACCTTAACATCTAGTCGTGGTCGTGAGTCTGCACTAGACAAATTGATGTCGAGTGATCGGAACTGATCCCTTCCCACCGAAGCTGGCAGCCACATGTCAGCCGCTTCTAAAATAATTTTAGTTTCAGTTACCGCCCTCCTTCCATCAGTGAAAATCCTGCCTTCAAAAACTGGATAAGAGCTATTTGGTGGCAATACCGTGAAGCCGCTTCTTTCTGCTATTACTTCACCTTCATTTAAAAGCTGGAAAGTGTATTTTAGTTCTGGAGTAGCTGCTATTTGATTTTCATTTTCGATGTAGGCCACTGCATTGTACTGTCCGTCAGTAATCCTAAAACTATCTGCCCACACCACCTTTGGCGGCACAACATCAACAGCACAAATACGCACACAGTCTCCACCACAATCAACGCCAGTTTCATTGGCGTTCATAACCAAGTCAAAGCAACTTGGAGGCTGATAATAATTTGTGAAGTAAATCAAAACCCCAACCATTCCCCAAAATGAGAAAAATCCAACTGCGTACTGAATACGCCGCCCGACTGCCCACCATCTAATTTTTCCAGTACTCATAAGCTAATAAAACTATTGTATCAGATGATGATTATACTTTTTTGTCGGACACCAACAGAAGAGAGCTTCCCTAAAGGGAAGCTCTCTTCAACTCCTAAGCCACACTATTACTACAATTCTTCAATTATTCCAGTAGTTTCAATTATTGCATTGTCTGTAAAGACTGAGATTCCATCTATAGCTACGCAAGTGAGCAAGAATTCAGATTTACTTGTGATCGGTCCAACACTCCCTAGAGTACCAGATGTTGGAACTCCTCCTGAATAAACAGCCTGCGGTCCACCAAGAGTAGGACCTTCTATATTACAACTGCCGATGTATCCGGCGCCGTTCAAGTCCCAAGTAAGACCAATTGTTGAACCAGCTCTAACCAAACGGTCAGGATTTGTGTTTAGAGATATACCCGGATCAGGATAACCAATTGCCAGCTGTCTAGTGAATAGATTATCGTCTTCATTAGATTCGGCCACATTATCATCAGCATCAACCAAGATCTCAACTGAGTGGTTGCCCGGAGGTACGTTGCTGCCAAAATTTATAGAACGAGATCCTGTCTGCGATGTTGGCAAAAGCATTGATATTGACTCATCGTGCACATCATCAACTGTTCCGTCGTTATCATAATCAATATTGAATCGCAATACTGAATTATTGGCCTCCCCACTTCCCGTATTACGCACATTGTAGTTAATGGTTAGATAATCATAATAACCAGTAGTAATATCGAAGGTCGATGAAACCGCTAATGCTCCAATATCGGCTGTTAGGTTTGGTACTGGGTCAATTGTTACGTCTACAGTATCACTAGCCTCCCCGTCTCCATTAGTACACGTGAGCAGATAGGAATACGTATTTATCATTACTTCATTATAGGTTTCTGTTCCGCCAAGCGCATCCTTACTACCCGGCCAACCAGCAGTTCCGTTTGAAGCAACACAGCCGAAGGATAAATCAAAAACTTCTAAACTCAAATCCCCAGTTCCTCTAGTGGCAGAGAAAGCGTAACTACCAGAAATTTTCATATCAACCGAATTGTACGTACCATTACTAACACCAAGGTTAACGGGCACTAATGGGTTAGAAACATCAACAGTGTTTACACCTCCTGTACCTCCGCCGTGTCTAGATACAAATGCATACCTACCATCAGAAGACAGTTCAACAGCAAATACATTCACACCAAAACTCAATCCAGATACTCTACTTGGCGCTGCTCTATTAGAAATATCAACAATTGTAAATGTGTCTCCTGAACCAGAGAAAGTCCGTCCCAAATAAGCATAGTTGCCTCGTACTTCAATATCAGTCACTCGATTCATTGAACCTCCTACATTAATCCCGGATAGTCTAACTGGGTTCGCCTTACTACTGATATCCCAAATTTCAAATGTTGGAGTTGAGGCATCAACAGGATCTAAGCCAAGGTAGGCGTAATTGCCATCTATGGTTACGTAGCCTGCATGCCCAGCTGCACTTCTAGAACTTTCTAGGGTTGGATTTGTCGGATTGGAAAGATTCAAAATAATCAAATCTGCATCAGCCGAAGTAAAGCCTTGACTGGCCACATACAAATAGGAACCTGAAACCGTTACATCTCTGACGATACCATTTAGACCGTAATTTGTAGAATTATTCAGTGTCCCAACTAGAGATGGGCTAGCTGGACTGGAAATATCGATAATTCTGATGTTTCCAGCATTAGCATTATCAGAAATGACATATGCGTAATTTCCATAGATAGCTACGCTCCCTCGTCCTGCTGCTCCAAAAGCTGGATTCAAGAAATCTATACCTCCAACCTTTACCGGAATGACAGGATTTGAAATGTCATACACTTCAAAATTATCACCAGCAGCTGTGCTATCTACAGTTATATAGGCATAATTACCAGAAATAGCTATTGCAGTAGCTGCTTCTCGCACCACGGCTCCTCCCACCTGAACTGGTACTACATTTGTGGTAGACCATGAAATATCATAGTCAGCCGCACTTCCGATTGTTATTGGCCCATCAAAACCATCAGCTTTTACATCTACTGTCGGCAGCTGATCAGCGGCCAGAGCTGGCACTGCTCCTGTACAAGCATAACCCACCCCAGACACTGTGCCTCCGTCACCACCGTTAAAATTAATCCAACCAACCACATCAGAACCCCAAGCCCAACCAGTCCAACTACAAGCACCATTTACAGTGACACCATAAGGCATACCACCCATATCGAGACCAGATAAACTAATCCAGCCATCCCAACCACCACTATTTACCCCTGCCGCAACAGCAGACAAAGCTCGCGCCCAGCCGCTCACCTGTCCTGTTGGTCTATCGAGCTGAGCTGAGCAAGTACCATTTGGACAACCAGACAAATCAGCCGTGTTAAAACTTATCCAACCGATGTTTTCACTCCAGGCATAGCCAGACATCGCCCCATCGTAGGCAACCGCAACACCATAATCAGACCCACCGTCGTTGTTACTATTCATAGAAATCCAACCGATGTTTTCACTCCAAGCGAAGCCTGATACATTGTGAGATGTGCCAGCCGAAGCTGTCTGCGTAAAAGCTACCAAAGCAATACTGGCCAATAAAAGTATCAGAGTGACGTAAGCAAAAACAGAATTAAAATGGCTGGCAAACTGACGTGTAAAAATAGACATAAAGTAAATAATATTATTTACCTTTTATAATAACACCGACCACTCTGAAGAAAGACTATTTTCAACAAAAAACACCGTCCGCGATAGCGAACGGTGCTGTGAACTGACGATGTATGATCATTTGATGAAGACGCCATCCCAGGGACTACTACTCACCCATGCCCCATCAACTTTGGACAAAACAAGATCGTGGCAGGTGTTCATAATCTTGATTTTTCCATCAGGCTGAAGTATCCCTTCAGCCGGAGTGAAGTTGCGACAAGACGAATTGTTGCGGCTATGGAAATTAATCCGGCCAACAAACTTGTCCTCGGCTGTCTTTTCTTTTATTTCGAGAATAATCCAACCGCGGCCAATGCCGTCACGCCATTCTCCATTCATTTCTGCCGGGAGATTGACACTGTGACCGGCTGTTTTCAACACAACTGCTGACGGTGCTGCGGATGAATCTGCAGTCTTCGACGGATTCGACACACAACCAACCAAGAACAAGGCAAAAAGAAGCCAAAAGGAACGCTGAATAAATGCCTTCATGATGCTCTCCTTATCAGGTGTTAGGCATTCTGAATATACCATGAATATCTAATATTACAATAGATAGAAGGCAGTAATTAAAATGTAGCCCGGTATCAAAAAAACACCCTTACGGGTGCTTTTATTTTGAAAATCTCAAAGTTAAGTGAGCAAACGAGCGCAAGCGACTATTGCGAACTTATGTCTCAATTTCGTCCTTTCCTAGACGAAATTGCTAGACAACCCAGCTTCACAAGCACAGACATAACAAAAAACCACCTCGCGGTGGAATCTGTTTTTGAAAATCTCAAAGTTAAGTGAGCAAACGAGCGCAAGCGACTATTGCGAACTTACGTCCCAATCTCCTCCTTACCTAGAGGAGATTGCTGGACGACGTAGGTAAATCTTAATAATTAAACAAAAAAAACACCCATAGGGTGCTTT
>JAGQMJ010000015.1 GCA_020428685.1 Candidatus Kaiserbacteria bacterium | reverse complement strand
GATAAGGCCTGGTGGTACTCCGTCTCCTACGGCAACGGCCTCTTTGTGGCAGTCGGTTCTTCCGGCGACCGCGTCATGACTTCATCCGACGGTATCACCTGGACGGTGCGTAGTGCTGCCGGAGATAATGATGCGTGGCAATCTGTAACCTACGGCAACGGACTCTTCGTAGCGGTTGGTTGGTTCGGCGGCGACCGAGTCATGACCTCACCCGACGGCATCACTTGGACAGCTCGCTCAGCTGCCGGAGACGATGACAATTGGAACTCCATCACCTACGGCAACGGTTTCTTCGTAGCCGTTGGCTCTTCCAACGATAATCGCGTCATGACCTCACCCGACGGTATCACCTGGACAGCTCGCTCAGCCGCAGGGGATGACGATGCTTGGTCCGGTGTTACTTATGGTAACGGACTCTTCGTAGCTGTCGGTTCTTCCGGCGACCGCGTCATGATCCCTGCTGTCATATCTCTCACTGCATACAACCCACTCACTACGAATGTTTTTACTAATCTCAACAACAGCTACTCCACCCTCATCTCCACATCTACCTTCACTATCACCGAAGACTTTACCAACAATGGTCACTTAGACCTAGCTGATACAGCTCTCACCGTGCAGGGTAATTACACAAACAACGGTACTCTAGTAGCCTCCACTTCAGAAATAATCTTCGCCGGCACCACCCAACAAACTGCTACTGGCACACTGTCTGCTTCTAGTTCTCTGTACGACCTCACCATCACCAATACCTCAGGCAGTGGCTCTACCACCCAGTCTGTTATCTTTGGTGCACCTATCACTACCACCGGTACCTTTACCATGGTGGCTTCTACCTCAGCGCAGTTCTTAGCTGGAGCTACTAGTACTTTTGAGAATGTTGACTGGTTGGGAGGAGGTGCAGAATCACCAGTGTGGCTCCGTTCATCTGGAGATACTATAGACTGGTATCTCGATATTCCGGGTAGTCGTTTGAATGTACAGTATGTGGATGTGAAGAGTGCGAATGCTGGTGCTAATTCTAGTGGAGTTGTATACGCTTTTAACTCTGTAGATGCAGGCAACAATACTAATTGGGATTTTGATCCACAGATTGGTTCAAGTACGATATCAAACCATGACTCTGATCAAGTAGATAACGCCTTTAGTTCTCAGAGTGCAACCGCCGGTTCGCTCTTCGCCTTCAAACTAACTCCAGAAACCGGAGATGCAACAGTATCCAATCTGGTATTATCATTAGTGGGTGTTAAGAAGATAACCACAGGTAATTTTTCAAACCTAAAATTGTATCGTGACCACAACAGTGATGGTGTATACGATGCAGGCGATGAGCAGGTCGGTGGTGCAGGGGCAATGCAGATAGATGGACAATACGGAACTATTACCTTCAGTGCAGATTTTGCTGCTACTACTTCACAAAATTATTTGGTGGTGGGGGATTGGAGTGTTGGCTATGGAGCAGCGGTCACTTTACGGCTGCCGACTTCAGGAGTAACTACTATAGATGCAGTTACTTACCAACAAATCTTTGGTGCTGTAGATCCGGTTCTGCATGACAAAAACGAAAAGAGTACTAAGGGTGTATCTATAGAAATCGGCGGCGGCGCCCCTACCGGCCGTGAAGTCCTATCTGGCGGTACGAATGACGGCGGCGAACAAATCGGAGATGATCCAGACTTCAAGTGGCCTACAGGTCACTCAGGGATATGGAGTGGTATGGCATATGCATACGACCAAGTGGACGGAACTTACGCTGCTGCCTTTGAATCCTTCATGACTGCTAGTTATTTGAATCATTATTTGATTATCCCCGGATCCAACTCCATTCAAGGCATAGAAGTTAAACTAGAAGTATCAGGTACCACCGCCGCCGGAGACATAGACGTCGATCTATCTTGGGACGGTGGTACTACTTGGACTACTATCAAGACCACTCCAACCCTCACCACCACAGACACAGTAGTATCACTCGGAGGGCCAAGTGATACCTGGGGTAGAGCTTGGACAGCTAGTGAATTCTCCAACACCAACTTCGTCGTTCGACTTGATGCAAATCCATCCAGCAACAACGTACAGGTTGACGCCATCCAGGTACGCGTCTACCACCAGGCCGGTGGAGGAGGTGCTGGCGGTGGAGGAGGAGGGGGAGCAATTTAATTATTGGACGAAGATTATTAGGACCAGCAGCAGAAACAAAGCAAAATTATTTAACCAAAAGAATATGAAAACCATTAACTTACTAAAAGAATTCAAATCAATTATCTTAGCGGCAGTATTTTTAGCACTAAGCCTACCTTTCTTTGTGTCGGCACAAACACTCGAGCAGTCCTATGCTGCTACGGCTTTGGAGTTGGCTAAAGTTTATCCAGAGGCCAAGCTAGATAAGCAGATTTGGGTTTCGCCGGACGGAAATAATAATGCAGACGGAACAGAGTCTAGTCCGTTGCGTGACATAAATACAGCGGTACAAAGAGCTTCTGGTGGTACGGTGATTTTGGTTAAAGCCGGGACATACCGAGAAGAGGTAAAGGTAAATAATTTCTCAAGCAACACAAGTGCTTCACGTCCAGTGGTCTTGGTTTCTGTTGATGGTCCACAAAAAGCCGTGGTAGAAGCATTTTCAGACAATGGTGAAGCGTTGCAGATTTATGATTCCAGTTACATCGGAATTTTTGGATTCAAATTTGTAGGTTCTGATAAAACTACGCAATCTTTTGGTTCGGTGGTAGAGATTGATGGTATACGAGGTGAAGGCGATCACGGTTCGGCTGATGGGAATATTGTCTTTATGGGCAATCATATAAGTACGGCTGGTACTGGGGTGGATGGTCTGAGAGTAGAGTATGTAAACAATTTGATTGTAAGTGGCAACGTAGTCGCAGGTACTTATCGTGGTCAAAGCATGGACTTGTCTACGGTTTGGGATTCATCAATCACAAACAATACTTTCGCTGGCAAAGCCAAGCAGGCGTTGGTAATTGATGATGGCTCTCATACGGTCGAAATCTCTGGTAATTCAATAACAGTTGATGCAGATGTGTCAGTAAAAATAGGGGGTGACTCGTCAGATAAAACCACCAATTTCCCAAGTGAATTTCTTGGTTATGCGGCGAAGAATATAAACTTTAGTGACAATTCAATCAGCAATAACCTTGGTGATGGAGTTTGGTTGGCTGGAGCTACTGATAGTGTAGTAAGTGGTAATTACTTTAATACTGAAGGAGTGAAGGTTCAGTATCGTCAGGTAGTCCGAGAAACTTCATCAAAAACACAAACTATTAATTCCTCTGCCAATACCGTAGATGGGAATCTATACGATAAAGGAATCTTCTCGTCTTCATTCTCATACAATAGCAATTCTCAGACTAAAGATAATGTAACTGCAGATAACAAAATTGGTCTAGCACATGAGCTTGGCCTATCAGTGGGGGCAGAAAATGGTGCTACTTTTAAGGTTGATAGTGTTGTGCAGACACCAACAATTGCTGCCAATTTGGTAGGGAATTCTGTTAGTGCAACTGCAAACTTGAATGTGCGCCAGTCACCGACCCTGACGGGCACAATACTAAAAACAGTTTCAATCGGTACAAAAGCTGAGGTGATGTCAGTATCAAAGAGTGTGGATGGTTTTGTTTGGTATCAGGTAAAGTTTAGTGACAACACAACAGGTTGGGTGGCGAGTAATTATGTGCAAGTGATTGCTACGGTTACTTCTGTTGAGAAGACTGTCAGCGACTTTAAGAATATTTCCTTCAGTACGATTTCAAACATTATTATTAGCCTAGATCATCAGGGTAGAAAAACAACGGTTACTGCAACTCTCAAGAATGGTGACATTCTAATGAAAGTGTTTACTGGTAGTAACAAAGATAGTATTGAAAGTTCAATCGCATCAGATATTGGGGTTAGTGTAACTCTTCTGCAATCAGTTGCGTATTCTCACGAAGTTTCGCCGGACATACTCACTAAGCTTTTTGTGAAAGCGAGGCCGGGTAACAACCGCCATTGGCTGATAGTGGTCGACTATATAAGTACTAAGCAGGAAGTCTTCCAGAGTGGTACTCAGCTAGAGATTGATATTGTTAATATGATGTTTGGCGGTGACTGGATCAAGTACGGCGACTGGATCGATGAGCTTATTTACGACTGGGAAGACAACGCTGTGAAGGACTACTTTGGAAACGGTAAGCCAATGGGAGCTAAAGACGCACTTTTGACACTAGTGGCCGCCGCCGCCAAAACAACCGTCGCTCAAGCTAAGAAAATAACGTTCTACGACATTAAAAGCTATGACGATAGTAATAACTATGGAAATTAGTCGATATACACAAGTGCTGGCTTAAAGGCGAGTTTTATCCATTCAAATTGCTATAATAATAGGTATAAAAACAAGACATAATTATGATTAATATTACAAACAAACATTTAGGTCAATCAGCGATGCAGGCGTTGGTGGCTTCGAGTACGATAGTTTCACTTCTATTTGTGACTTTCTTTTTGGCAGAGCCAACAATCAGTCACGGGCAGTCTGATACGAGCACGTTCTACATCAGACAAACAATTACTGATGAAAGTTCGTTCTTGGTCAATCCATCAAACGTTACTATGGCTGGTGACCTAAACGGTGTGACGGGAGGAAACGCTACCGGCACCACAGATTTCGTAGTGCAGTCCAACAACACTGCTGGCTACTACGTAGAAATTGCCTTTGAAAACAACGGTACACCAGAAGCAATGATTGGTGACGTGTCAGCTAGTGAAGCGATTCGAGACTATGGTTCTGGTTTGGTTGAGCCGTCATATGGCTATACTGCTAGTACTGCAGCTCAGTTTGCTTACACTGTGACGTCTCTAACTTCAGGTGATACAGATGCTTCATTTAAGAATAACGGCGCAGCTTGCAACGCCGGCTCAACTCAGACAGCGGCAACTTGCTGGAAAGCGCCTGATACTGCTGCTTTCCGTATCGTAGACCGATCTGCATCAGCCGTAACCGGAGCTACATCTACTATTCAGTTTAAGGTGCATGTACCAAGTGGAGCGGCGCCAGTACCGGTAGCTGAGACTTATACCGCTACAGCAACCTTGTCGCTATTCACCAAGTAGGGTATTCTGTAGTCATTGGTTATGACTACTTCGGTTAAGAAATTTATCTTAGTGTGTCTTGTTGCACTATTAGCTACACCTCTCTCTGGAGAGGTGTTTGCGCAGGTTGATGAACAAAATACTTCAGTTGCATCAGAAGAATCTACTACCACTCCGGCTGTTTTGCAGGAAGAGGTGGTTGAAAGTGAAGCTAAACCTTGGTATCGGTCAGAGAGAATCTCGGGCAATATCGAAGTGGGGGATTTTGTGGTTGGGCCAGGACGAACTGAGATTGAAGTGAGTCCCGGGGAGACTGTGATACAGGAGATATCGGTTACCAATCGTATCAGTGAGACAAGAGAATTCCGTCTTGAGGTAGAAGATATCACTGGTAGTAAGGACGGTAGTAGTGCTGTCAGTCTGACAGGTGATGAGCGTGGGCCTTACAGTATCCGTGATTACATTTCTTTTCCAGAGGATAGCTTTGTGCTGGAGCTTGGTGAGCGAGCTAGAATCCCAGTTACTATCACAGTTCCTAAAGACGCAGAGCCGGGAGGTTATTACGGTAGTGTTTTAGTGTCTACGGTCCGGATTGGTACAGATCCAGACTCGGCTGCGCCACGTTCGCCGATTATTGCTCGAGTAGGTTCGCTTATTTTCTTGAAAGTTAAAGGTGAAACCAAAACAGAAGGAAAAACTCTTGATTTGTCGCTCTTAAATGACAAATGGTGGTATGAAAAAGGGCCAATTGAGTTGGGTATTCTATATGAAAACACCGGCTCAGTTCACGTTAATCCTTACGGTGAGCTGGCGATTACAAACATGTTTGGGGAACAGGTAGGTTTTGTGGAGTTGGAGCCGTGGTTTGTTTTGCCAAATTCTCTTCGAGTCCGTGAGATTACTTGGGATAGAGAATTCTTACTTGGTCGCTATACAGTAAAAGCTCAGATCAATCGAGGTTATGAAGATGTGATTGATGAGGTTTCAGTTTCTTTCTGGGTTATGCCATGGAAAATAGTTGGCGGAGTGTTCTTTGTTTTGTTCATTGTTATCTTCAGTATTAGAGCATTTTTCCGCACGTTTGAATTTAAACGTAAGGGTGACTAAAATGATCTATCGTATTTTTTTACAATCAATTTTTTCAGCTTTGGTACTAACAAGTTTGTTGTTGGCGGTTTTAAATATTGGGTTTGCTCAGGTGCGAACTAGTACAAACTATCAACTTCAAAGCGATAGTATAAATATCGGAGGAGGCTTTTCTTCTTCAACTTCATACATACAAGAGAGTACGGTAGGGGAGATTGCTACCGGCCCTTCGGACAGCGCTTCGTACTCCTTGCGGGCTGGCTATCAGCAGATGCAGGAGGTTTTCATCAGCTTGTCTGCGAGCGGTGATGTGACTATGTCTCCAGATTTGCCGGGACTGACTGGGGGTACATCAAATGGTTCAACAACAGTGACTGTGATTACGGACAGTCCTTCAGGTTATAGACTGACTATTGAAGCAGAAAACAATCCAGCGATGCAGAGTATTTCTAGCTCAATTGCTGATTATAACGCTGGTGCAGACCCAGATTTTTCATTCCTAATCGGTAGTACCGACGCACATTTTGGTTATTCGCCTCAAGGGGTAGATGTGGTGCAGGATTTTCTTGATGATGGCGGTACTTGTAACACGGGTTCTTTGAATACTAACCTGGCTTGTTGGGATGGCTTGTCTACATCAGCCACTTCTATCGCAGAAGGAGCTGGTGCCAATCATCCATCTGGAGCTACTACCACTATCAATTTCAGAGTTGGTCTCGGTAGTACTGCTGGGGTAGAGTCTGGGGTATATACCGCAACTACCACCTTAACTGCTTTGCCACTATGATCAGGATATTGTTGGGTTTAATGCTGATGCTGACGATACCGCTGCAGTCAGTATTTGCTCAGTCTGATACAACGACTTTTTCAATTAGTGTTTTTGGCGGGCCAGATATTACTCCCCCTACAACACCAACGCTATTGACTGCTGTGCCAGTGGCTCCCACTCAAGTAGATATCACTTGGTCAGCTTCGACTGACAATTATGCTGTGACTGGATACTCTGTATTGCGTGATGGTACTCCGGTTGCGACTACTACGTTATTGTCTTACTCTGATACTGGTCTGGCCGCATCAACGACTTATAGCTATATAGTTAGAGCGTTTGATGCGGCCTTAAACTACTCTTCATCATCCAACTCTCTTTCTACCACCACACCAGATACTCCGCCGCCGGTTGCGACAACGACCGCAAGCTCCAGCTCTTCTTCAGAGGGGACAATTGCAAAGGTGGTTTTGGATGAATTGAATATTTTACCCGGGGTTTCTACCTCTAGTTTTAAATTAAAAACCGCCGCTACAGCTAGGGTTGAGTTGCGATGGGGAAGAACTGCTTCTTATGAAATAGGCTATGTGACGAGCGATGCTTACGCAAAAGATCACTCTATTCTGCTGACAGATTTGGAGCCTGGTACTACTTATGAATATCAACTAATCGGCTACACCCCCTACGGAAAGCAGGTGATTATTAAGTCTGGTCAATTCACCACCCTAGGTGACGTTCAGATTGTTCAGCCTGCCAACGTGGCTCGTTTCCAAGCGATAGCATCACATTCTGACGCGGTGCTTAGCTGGCAGTTGCCAGCAGCAGATAATGTAGATTATGTCAGAATCGTAAGGAGTCATTTAGGTTTTCCAGAGCATCTACAGGATGGTGCGATTGTATACCAAGGACTTAAAACTAGCGTTGTTGATGCCGGAATATTGAGTGTCTATTCGCCGGTTTACTACACCGCATTCGTGGTTGATAAAAACGGCAATGTTTCTTCAGGAGCAGTAGCTCTGGTGTATGCGGGTTCAGAAATCACTAACAATCAGCCGACTGAAGGTGGTCAGTGGGGTGTTAAGCCTCCGGTACAGAAAACAGAAAGCATAACAGAAGCCACTTCAAGTGTTGTCCGGGAGAGGGTGACGGCCGAGATGAAAATGCCCGAGTCAGCACAAATCATCATTAGTCAAAATAGTGATTTGTATACGATGCAGCAATCAGACATCAGTCTGTTGAGTAGTAAGCCGTTTCAGATATCGATTGCCAAAGAGCATATTTCGGGAAATCTGAAATCAATCATAGTGACATTGCTCGATCCAACCGATAACCGCCAAAAGTATTCGTTCTTGTTGAGAATAAACAAACAAAAGACGGCCTACGAGGCAGTAGTGGCTCCTTTATTGGTAGTAGGCAAGTCTAGGCTGACTGTCGAAATATATGACTATGAAGCAGAGGTAGTTGCGACTTATCATGCACCAATAAATTTTGTTCAAGAAACAGTCATGGTTAAGCCGGTAGTTTTTCCAGATGCAATAATGGTGCGCTCAGACGTCGTTCTCTACGTATTTTTATTTCTCCTGCTGTTATTCTTAATTATATTCTTTTTCTACCGACGACGAGATGAGGATAAAGAGTGATGAACTAGTGTCACTTTGATTGTATAGTAATAGAAGTTAATCAGTTTTTATATTTATTATGGTACGAGTAGCAATTAATGGTTTTGGAAGAATTGGTCGAACGTTTATGCGCTCGGCTTTTGGGCATCCAGATTTTGAAATAGTAGCAATCAATGATTTGGGCAGTTTAGAAAATTTGGCTTACTTACTCAAGTATGACTCGGTCTACGGACGTAGTCCATTTTCGGTTGAGGTTAAAGATGGTCATTTAATAATTGATGGAAAAGAAATCGCTTTTGTTCAAGAGCGTGATCCTGAGAAATTACCGTGGGGAGATATGAAGGTTGATATTGTTGTTGAGTCGACTGGTTTCTTTACTTCATACGAGGGTTCTAAAAAACACCTGACAGCCGGTGCGAAAAAAGTTGTTATCTCGGCACCAGTAAAAGACGAGCCTGAAGCCGCAGGCGTATCTGGAGCAACTATTCTCATGGGAGTAAATGACGACAAGTTAGCAACTTGTGGCATTACTTCAAACGCATCTTGTACCACGAATGCCACCAGCCCACTCATTGCTATTTTGAAGGAGGCAATCGGAATCGAAAAAGCTGTTCTCAATACTGTACATGCTTACACTGCTACACAAGCTCTGGTCGACAGCCCGGCTGGAAAAGATGTGAGAAAGGGAAGGGCAGCTGCTTTGAACATAATTCCTTCTACTACCGGAGCTGCTATCGCTACTACTTTGGCTCACCCAGAGCTGACTGGAAAGTTTGATGGTATGGCGATGAGGGTTCCAGTACCAGTTGGCTCTATTGTCGACGTGACATTTATTGCATCTAGAGACACCACGGTAGAGGAGGTAAATAATGCTCTTCAAGCAGCAGCGCAGCTTCCACGCTGGAAGAATATTTTTGCAGCTACCAATGAGCCGATTGTTTCGTCAGACATTATTGGTTCACGAGTTGGCTCGATAGCAGACTTGTCTTTCACAAGTGTGGTCGGTGGAAACTTAGTTAAGGTGTTGGGCTGGTACGATAATGAAACTAGCTACACACAGACTTTGGTTGAACACGTAGCCAAGGCAGCATCAAATATAAAATAATATCATCACCAATGAAAATACATCTCGCAACTGATCATGCAGGCTTCTCGCACAAAGAGGAGGTCCGACTATGGCTTGAGGCGGAGGGATTTTCAGTGACTGACCATGGGGCGAGTGACTACGACGGTCAGGATGATTTTCCTGACTTTATTTCACTAGCGGCGGCTGCGGTCAGTAAGAAACCGTCAGAAAACAAAGCTGTTATTTTTGGTGGTTCGGGTCAGGGTGAGGCTATGGTCGCTAATCGTTTTAAGAACGTACGAGCGACTGTTTATTATGGAGGTAATGAAGAGATCGTCTCGCTGTCACGACAGCATAACGATGCCAACGTTTTGTCTATCGGTGCCAGGTTTGTGGGATTAGATGAAACAAAAAAAGTTATTTGGGACTGGTTGCACGCTGATTTTCTGACTGACAAAAAGTATCAAAGGCGAAATAAAAAAATCGAAACAATAACTAAGAAAATATACTCATGAGATACACACCAATAGTTCCAGCGGTTATACCAGCTTCCAAGGAAGCAATAATAGATTTCTCTGAGAAACTACGCTTCTCGCGAGAGTTTCATCTAGATATTGTGGATGGAAGATTTGTGCAGACAGTATCATGGCCGTATCAACCTATAGGGGAGCCGATGTCAGTAAAGTCGTATTTGGATAGCTACACACTTGAAGTTGACTTGATGGTGGCGGAGCCGATTAAGGCTGCTAATGAATGGATTGAAGCCGGTGCAGATATGTTGGTTTTTCATGTCGAAACGCTATCGCTCGATGAGTTTGTTAATTTTGAAAGTAGTACAACTGTTTCGGTGGGAGTAAGCGCCCATGGAGATACGCCACTCGATACTTTGATTTCTTACGCAAAACACGCTGACTACATCCAGCTAATGGGTATTTATGAAATAGGTTCTCAAGGGCAGCCATTTGATGAGGCAGTGATTACAAAGATAGAAGTTTTGAAAAAGCATTTCCCAGAGAAGTCCATTACGATTGATGGGAGTGTAAACAAGGACACTATCAAAAAACTTTATATAGCAGGAGCAGACAGGTTTATTTGTGGTTCAGCTATTGTCCTGCAAGAGAATCCAGAAATTGCTCACGCTTCATTGCAAGCACTTATTAACGATTAATGTTTTGTCAGTCGGTTTCGATTGGTATACTAAGATAACTATGCAGTACCTTACCTCAGATGAAGTGCGAGCTTTGGAATTAAAAGCTAACTCTATTAGACAGAGTATTATTGAGATGCTTACAGAAGCGGGGAGTGGTCACACAGCTGGACCTTTAGGGATGGCTGATGTCTTCACCTTGCTATATTTTGGAATCCTTAAACACGACCCATTAAATCCTGATTGGGAAGAGAGAGATAGGGTGGTGTTGTCCAACGGTCATATTTGTCCAGTTCTGTATGCTACTTTGGCGCACGCTGGGTATTTTGAAATGGAAGAACTGCTTACTTTGAGAAAGTTCGGCTCTCGTCTACAAGGACACCCTCACCGAGAAGCTTTGCCAGGTATCGAGACGAGTTCAGGTCCACTCGGCTCAGGCTTGTCTCAGGCAGTTGGAATGGCTTTGGCAGAAAGAATGGACAATCCTTACTCCTCAAAATTCTTCTATTGCTTGACTGGTGATGGTGAATTAAACGAAGGGCAGATTTGGGAAGCTGTAATGTTGGCCGGAAAAGAGAAGCTCAACAATCTGATTGTTATCGTCGACAGAAACGGCATTCAGATTGATGGCTACACCAAGGATGTGATGCCGCTTGAGCCACTAGCGGAAAAATTTGAAGCTTTCAACTTTGATGTTCAAGAAGTGGACGGTCACAGTATGAGAGCTCTCAACGATGCTATCGGAAAAGCTCAGGCAGTCTACAGTCAGCCGTCATTGATTATTGCTCATACTATTCCGTCGAAGGGAGTTGATGTGTTTGAGCGTGACTTTAGATGGCACGGTAATCCTCCGGGGAAAGGTCCAGAGGATAGAGTATCGCGTGACAAACAATCAGCCGTCGCATTAGAAAAGCTCCGCACTTTAGCCGGAACAATTGAACCACAAGATATTTCATAATTATGTTCGCTGATCACTTACAACCAAATCTGTCACCAGAGACAGTAGAAAGAACTCCAAACAGAAACGGTTATGGAGAAGGCTTGCTGGAAGCAGGGAAGCGCGACGAGAGAGTTGTGGCGCTTTGTTGTGACCTGACTGAGTCAACCAGAACAAATCTCTTTGCGGAAGAGTTTCCGCAACGTTTCGTGCAGGTGGGTATCGCCGAGCAAAACATGGCGTCAGTTGGCTCTGGTATGGCGGCGATGGGAAAGATTCCTTTCATCGCTTCGTACGCTATGTTTTCGCCAGGTAGAAGTTGGGAGCAGATTAGAACTACTATCGCTTACAACAATAGTAATGTAAAAATCGTCGGCGCTCATGCCGGTGTGTCTGTTGGGCCGGATGGCGCTACTCACCAGGCGGTTGAAGATATTGCTATCATGCGTGCTTTGCCAAATATGGTGGTAATTGCTCCAGCGGACGTGCATGAAGCTCGTAAAGCTACCTTGGCGGCTGCAAAGTACGAAGGGCCGGTCTACTTCCGGCTCGGTCGCAGTAATACTCCTGTGGTTACTACTCCAGAATCTCCATTTATGATTGGAAAAGCCGAAAGAATGTTTTCTCGAGATGATGCTCATGAAGTGAAGGTGGGGATTGTTGTGACCGGCTCGCTACTTTTTTATGCGCTAATGGCGGCAAAGGAGCTCAATAAAAACGGTATCGGTGCTTCTGTCTTGCATGTGCCAACCATCAAGCCACTTGATACTGAGGCCTTAGAAGCTTTTGCTTCAGAGCACGGAGCTTTGGTGACGGTAGAGGAACATCAGGTAATAGGAGGTCTTGGAAGCGCTGTGGCAGAGCATCTGTCCGAAACGATCCCAACTAAAATGATTCGCCTTGGAGTGCATGATGAATTTGGCCAGTCTGGTGAGCCTGATGAGTTGATTGCTCACTATGGAATGGATACCAAAGCTATTTTGGAGGCAGCTCGAAAGGTGGTCGGTTAAGGTTTGGTAAGGTGTTAAGAAAGAGCCGCACCTTTAGGTGCGGCTCTTTTTGTTCTTAGCTCAAGCTTTAGTTAATCTTACTAGCAAAGTAATCCTCTGGTCGACTCTCGAGAAACTTTAGTAATTCTTCTCGAGGTAGCAGTCCTGCTTGTGCGCCAATCTTTTGTACTACGGACATTGAGTTGATTGGTCCCCAAGACAAGGCTTCAGCTGGGTCTTTACCGAGAATAATGGCTGAGGTAAAAGTGGAAGAGAATGAGTCTCCGGCACCGGTTCTGTCGACCGGGGGTGCTGGATCTGGATACATTGGCATGTGCCAAGCTTGGTCATCTGAATCTACTGTGTAAGCTCCATTTGGTCCGTCAGTAACAACTGGAATAGTCGGTCCAAGCTCTCGAATGCCTCGAATCAGAGTTGGTATGTGTTGTTCGTCGCTACCGAGAATTTCTTGTGCCTCTTCTTTATTGCAGAAAAAGATTTCGGTGTTTTCGTACACGTCGCGTATAGCATCGACACCAACTTTTATCTGAAATGTACCAGGCTGGAAAGCAAGCTTGGTATCGTTATTTTTTACGTACTCTGCAATCTCATGATGATAGGGGAGTCCATGCTCTCCAACAGAAGAGAAGTAAAAGAACTTTGGTGCTACTGGGAAATCCGGTAGTGAGTATGGATAATGCTCGTGGTTAATCAGGATAGTGCGTTCTGGTCCGTATCTAAGAACGTAGTGATAATTGGTTACTTTGTCTTCATGGATTTTTACAAAATCAGTATGAATACCTTCGGTGCGAAGTGCTTCAAGGCATTCTTTACCAAACTTGTCGTGTCCAAGGTTTGTGACTAGAGCGGTCTCTAGTCCTAGGCGATGAGCTGATACAGCCGCGTTTGGTGAGTTGCCGACGGCAGGAACCACTACTACATTGTCATAAGGAAGCTTACCTCCAAACGGCATCTGTAGAGTTTTGCGTCCAGTGTCTAGGTCTACAGAAACGTCAGCTTGGTCTTTATTTAATTGGATAAATGCGTCGATAAGAATGTCGCCAATGGCAACAAAATCGTATTGTTGTGACATATTATGAGTATATCACCGCTTAGATATGTCTAGTTGATGTGATGGGGAGTAAGGCTTATCTATTTGATTTTTTCTAAATTATGCTAGGCTATTTGTCATGACAATCAAATTACCAGTCACAGTCCGTGACCAAGCGATAAATTTAGGTGCCTTACGAGAAAATGGTAATGTGCCAGCCGTAGTTTACGGTCCTAAACAAGAAGCTATTCAAATCACTCTTTCTGGAAAAGAGTTTGATAAAGTTTTAAAAGAAGCAGGTGAATCAACAATCGTTGAACTAACTGGTTTGAAAGAAACAGTTGAAGTTCTGATTAAGGATGTAGATTTTAACCCAGTTAAGAATCAAGTAGTTCATGTTGATTTCTACGCAATTGAACGTGGAAAGGAAATGACAACTCACGTACCACTTGAGTTCGTTGGGGAAGCTCCAGTTGAAGAAAACAAACTTGGAAACGTAACCAAGGTGCTGCACGAAGTAACTGTTACTTGTTTACCAAAAGACTTGCCGTCACATATTGATGTAGACCTTAGTGTTTTAGCTACGATTGAAGACAAGATTCATGTTTCAGATTTGAAACTGCCAGCAGGTGTAGCTGTAGATATGGATGCGGATGAAACAGTTGCGGTTGTAAGTGTTGCAAAAGAAGAAGTTGAAGAAGTGTCTGAAGTAGATATGGATTCTATTGAAGTGGAGAAGAAAGGAAAGGAAGAAGAAGTAGAGGAGAAGGCATAACCACCTTCGTCTAGACTGTAGAGTTTTGACTCTGGTATAATACCGGCATGATACGCAAGTTGATTGCCGGTTTTTGCTTGTTGGTGTTTTTGACACCATCTATTGCAGTACAAGGAAAAACAGATGCAGAGATTAGAAAAGAGCTGGAAATCAAGCTTCAAAACGTAGAAAGACAAATGCTTCAACAACAGCGGTTGGTTGAAGATACTCAGCTTCAGAGACAGTCACTAGAGAGAGATATTACACTGATTGAAGGAGAGATCAACAAAGCGCAGTTGGGTATTCAGGCTCGAGCGGTAGCCATCGAACAGCTTACCGACCAGATTGGAGACAAAGAAGTGGTGCTGGATATTTTGGAAGAGAAGTTGGGTAAACAACAAGATTCACTGGCTGACCTGATTCGCAAGTCTGCTTTGATAGAAGATTACTCACTGGTAGAAGTGATGTTGAGTAAGAAAAATTTCTCAGATTTTTTTACAGATGTGGCCACTTATCAGTCAATCAAAGAGTCGCTCAATGAGTCACTAGGTATTTTGCACTCTATTAAGCGAGATACATTTGAGCAGAAGACCGCGCTTGAGAGTAAGCAGGAGACTGAGGCAGAAATGAAACGGATTCAAGAATTGCAAAAAAAGGAAATCGAGGTCAAGGAGCGAGAGAAGGAGCAGATCCTCAAGGTGACCAAGGGAGAAGAAAAGGCTTATCAAGAGCTACTCGAGTCTCATCAGCGAACAGCAGCCGAATTGCGTAATCAGTTATTCCAACTTCTTGGAGGCGGAGGAGATATTCCTTTGCCTGAAGCGATTGATCTCGCAAAGTATGCGTCAAAGGTGACCGGTGTTGATGCAGCGCTAATCTTGGCGATTTTGGAACAGGAAACAAATCTTGGTTCAAATCTCGGAAGCTGTTTGTTTACCGACAGTAAGAGTAGTCGACCGATTATGCATCCAGACCGTGACGAACCTGTCTTCTTGGCGATTGCAGCTGCGCTTGGTTTTGACCCGTACACCAGAACGGTATCTTGTCCAATTATCCAAAATGGTTCGCGCGTAGGGTGGGGAGGGGCGATGGGGCCGTCACAGTTTATTCCGTCTACTTGGGCGATATACGGCGGTATGGTAAATAGCGGAAATGGTTGGGTGTATAGCCAGTCAGCTGATGCGATTCGTCGGATTAATGGTGGTACGAGTCCAGCTAATCCTTTCAATAACCGCGACGCCTTTATTGCGACAGCTTTGTTGCTACGTGACAATGGTGCAAATGGTACTTACGCTGGCGATCGTCTGGCAGCGCTTCGGTATTACGCCGGTTGGGGCGGCGCATCCAATCCAGCCAATGCTTTTTACGGTGATCAGGTAATGAACCGTAAGAGTCGTATGGTGGAAAATATCCGTATTCTTGGCCAGTAGGTTGGTTGTCAAAAACAAAACATCTGTTATAGTGTCAGGCGTAATAAATTAGGTGTGTCCGCTTATTATATTCCAGAAATTAATTTATTTAGTTTCATGGACACGCCGAAGTAATTTAGATATGAAAAAAGATATT
>JAGQMJ010000014.1 GCA_020428685.1 Candidatus Kaiserbacteria bacterium | reverse complement strand
TCTAAAAGTCAGTGGCTTGATGGTGTATGTGTGCCCGTCGTGTAGCACAACATCCATTGACTCTACCCAGTCGGCGCAGTGACCGTGGCGAAGAGAATCGGGGCCAGCAGCGTTGTTGCCGATTGAGCCACCAATACTACAAATATCCTTTGAGGCTGGGTAGGGAGGTAGGTAAGCATCGTGAGCTTTTAGCTTTTTCTCGATATCACGCCACATTGCGCCTGGTTCGGTAGTGAAAGTAATCTTGTCTTTCTTCTCAGTAATCTCGCCAATTTTATTTAGGTGGGCGCACATGTCGATAACAATCGAATCGGTTAGTGAGCCGCCGCCAAGACCGGTGCCAGCAGCACGAGGGGTGAGGGAAAGTGAGTCGAAGCGCTTGGTTTGCTCAGCGATGACTTTGGTGGCGATTTCTACATCGTGGCGATTTTTGGGCTGGAGAACAACCTGCGGTCGTATACTAAAAATACTCTCATCGGTACTGTACGCATCTAGGAGTTTTTTCTGTGAGGAGATGCCCCCACGGAATCCAGCTTCACGCATCATCTTTTCCATCAGAAGGTGGCCGAGAGGGTTGCGCTTGATGATGGCGGTGGGCTTGATTTTGCTGGCTACGTTTTTAATTGCAACTTTTTTTGTTGCTTTTGATTTATTTTTAATTGTCACCTTTTGAGTAGCCTTCTTGGTCTTGGTTGCTCTCTTTGCAGGTGTGCGCTTAGTGGCAGTCGAAGAACGTGTTGTCATTAGTATTAGTATACATCTGTGAGGAAAATTGCAGTAAACTTTTCCCACATATTTTGTGTAAGGGTTTTATAAAAAAAGCCGGGCGCTCCGCGCCCGGCAATCTGAATACAGCTCAAGCCTCTTATCGGCGCAGGTAGAGCGCTTTAAACTCACGCCCTGTGAATAAGATAACCTTACAGATATCCCAGGTATCAAGAAATTGTAATGCTATGCAATCCACCTCAACTCCTGGAAAGGCCAAGGCAATTTGTTCATAGGTTATTTTCGCCGCCTTGGCTGCCATGCCCATAGCAGCGCCATATTCAACCTCAGAGTATGCCCCCACATTCTCACTTGTCTGGAGGAAGTTTGAGAGTTCTTTGGCTCTAATTTCTTTTTCCTTATAAAGCAAAAACAAATGTCTGACCGGTATCGGAGCTGGACCAATGGTGACGGTGTTTTGGCATTTTCTAACCTTTCCAAAGGGCCACTCTGGGCTAGTTGTAGCATCAAGCGCTGCCTGAATTCTGTCGCCAAAAGTGAGATAAGGGTTATCACTGTCGAGCATGGTATCTCTCCTTTGATTTTGAAATTAGTTGACTGTCTTGGTAGACATTGTGTCAAAAATCTCTTGCACACTAGGCGCCATTATGGCTTCTGGGTTTTTGATTCTGGCTAGTTGCCATCCTTCAACAGTTTCCCATTCTTTAAAAAATAGCAGGGTGCCAAGAGGTGTAGCTCGAGTGAGCGGAGTGAATACTTGTGACAATATGACACACGTCATGTCTTCGATACTGCTTAGAAAAGTCTCCAGTATGTATCTTTCATTAGTCAGTTTCGTAAATGAATCTGAATCTTCCACTGTGTGTTTGAGCAGTCTGTCTATTGTGTTCAGTAATGCTGCTGTGTCGTTAGCAAGATTTTGAAGGTGGCAATAATTCACTGGAAGTGAAATGGTGCCTTCTGCGTGCTTGTGCTTACAGAACTCCGTTGGGTTGTCTTGGCGAGGGTATTCTTTAGCAGTGAGTGCTTTTGCAAGCAGCTCTGCCAAAGAGAAGTCCAAATAACCTTTCGTTGTCATGTCTTTCTCCTAAAGAACTATACTGCCTGAAAATACTACAAAAAGTTTGTCTGTCAATGGTTTTTCTGAATATGGTATCCTTACTCGCATGACACAAGAAAGAGCGCTGGATATCCTGAAAACGGGAGCTAATGTATTTTTGACCGGTGAACCTGGGGCAGGAAAAACTTATGTGATTAATCAGTATGTTGCCTGGCTTGAGGCGGCTGGATTGAATGTGGCAGTAACAGCTTCAACTGGTATCGCTGCTACTCATATAGGCGGGATGACGATTCACTCATGGAGTGGAGTAGGTATCAAAGATTCTTTATCGCCTTATGATCTAGAACAGATTACTACCAAGGAGAGGATTGTGAAGAGAGCTAAGGCGGCGCAGGTCTTGGTGATTGATGAGATTTCGATGCTGGATGGAAAGGTTTTGGATATGGTGGATCAGGTTTTGAGGACGGTCCGCCAAAAGCCGGAGGCTTTTGGCGGACTGCAGGTCGTCTGTATCGGAGACTTCTTTCAGCTTCCGCCGGTCACAAGGCAGGGAGACATGATGCGTTATGCTTTTGAGAGTAACGCATGGCTAAATATGAAGCCGCTCATTTGTTATATTACCGAACAATACAGACAAGACGACGAGATGCTGCTTGGCTTGCTCGGCTCGATTCGTCGCAATGAAATAGAAGAAGAGCATTACACGCTTCTCAATGAGCAGACGGAAATCGCTTTTGAAAATATTGAACCAACTAGGCTATACACACACAACGCCGATGTAGATGCTGTAAATAGCCAGAAATTGGCAGAGCTACCAGGGGTAGCTAAAAAGTTCCAGATGGAAGGAAAAGGTAAGAAGCCGATGATTGAAGGTCTGGTCAAGAACTGTCTTTCACCTGAAATGCTGATTCTAAAAGAAGATGCGATGGTGATGTGTACCAAAAATAATTTTGAAGCTGGGTATGTAAATGGAACGCTAGCTCGAGTGGTTCGTTTTGATGAAGGTTATCCAGTAATAGAAACAACAGAAGGGAAGGAGATTTTGATGAAAACTACCACATGGGAATTGGCAGAAGATGGAAAAGTGCTGGCTTCGATTGAGCAGCTGCCGTTACGACTTGCATGGGCTATTACTGTCCACAAAAGTCAGGGAATGTCGCTTGATGCGGCCGAGATAGATTTGTCTAAGGCTTTTGTGTACGGCCAGGGCTATGTGGCTCTGTCTCGAGTGCGGTCGCTAGATGGGTTGAAGGTTTTAGGGATGCATCCAAATGCTTTGCAGGTTGATCCAAAAATTGTCCAGCAAGATACTAAGTTCCATAAGGAGTCAGAGTCAGCCGAAGACGCTTTTATTGCGATGGAAGATGAAGAGGTAAAAGAAATGCATGAAAGATTTGTGGTGGCTCATGGCGGTAAATTACCAAAAGATGATGGGGTGGGCCTGGTACGCAAAAATGCAGCGTCACGTATTCATGCAGAAAGCACATATGCTCTGACTAAGGACCTGTTGTTTGAAGGTCGAAGTGTGAAAGATATAGCAGAAGCTCGTTCTATCACCGATACAACTGTTTGGACACATTTAGAAAAATTAGTTCACGACGGAGAACTGAAAGCAGAAGACATAAAGCATCTAGAGCCAACAGATTTTAATTGGGTTGAAGCTCGTAAGATTTTGGATGGTGCGATGATTAGATTTGGTACAGAAAAATTAAAGCCAATTTATGAAGCAGCTGATGAAGAGTATGATTACAATTTAATTCGCTTGGCTCGGATGCAGTTTTTACTTGAAGCGAAGGAGTCGCCGGCGGCGCCGTTCTAGTCTGGTAGAATAGTTGTATGGATGAATCAATTAAATATGCCGAGTGGGTGCAGCCTTGGTTTGCGCCGCCGGCATGGGTCTTCGGCCCGGTCTGGAGTGTTTTATACCTAATAATAGCCATTAGCTTCGGGTTTGTTTTTTACAAAGTTTGGAAGGGAGAAATCCCAAAGATTGTCGCGTTGCCATTTGCGGTCAATCTTTTAGCAAATTTTTCTTTTACTCCAGTGCAGTTTGGTTTGCAAAACTTACCACTTGCGTCAGTTATTATTCTGGTTGTTTTAGGTTCTCTGCTGTGGGCGATGTGCGCGATAAAGCCGTATGCAAAGTGGGTGATGTTTGCTCAAATTCCTTATTTGGTTTGGGTCTCTTTTGCTACTATTCTTCAATTGTCTATAACATACTTGAATTGGTAGTTCGTTATTATGTGGGGTTTTTTGAGGAAGAGAAAAAGGCGTACACTTTCTAGTACCGTTACGAAGCATTATTTGCAACATAAGGAAGCGGCGCGCGAGCTTGCGCTCGCGCGCCTCGACCACTTCAACCAGCACTACAACTTCAGCTGGAAAAGAGTGGCTATTAGAAATCAGCGTCGCTGCTGGGGAAGTTGCTCTTCGCTCAAGAATCTAAATTTTAATTACAAAATTTTATTTCTGCCTCCTCATTTACGTGATTACATTATTGTTCACGAAATGTGTCATTTGATTGAGATGAATCATGGGCAAAAGTTTTGGCAGTTGGTCGGTGAGCAGGTGCCTGAATATCGTGCTTCCTTAGCAGAACTCAAGCTAATTGATAAGGGCGGTCACTCGATAGAGCGCCTTCTCAAGATTCAGGCGAATTATCTTTCTGGTGCCATAGTGCCAGTGAAGCCAGTGTTTGATGAGGAGACCAGTTTTCTACTGTCGTGTGAATCTTGCGGACGAAGTGTGGTTTGTAGTTGTAATTCTGTTGCAGACTCTTCGTCAGGCCTAGATCACCATAAGAGTAGACGTCGGGTCGAGCCAAGGTAAAAATCAAAAACATTTCTGCCGTCCATTTTCCAATACCGTATAGTTTTGTTAGTTCGGTGATTATTTCATGGTCGGTCATGTGCACGAAATTCCCGTAGGGAATTTCGTGCCACCGCACCGCATTTTCTTTTATATACCTAGTCTTTTTCTCAGACAGTCCGCAAGCCTTTAGTTTGTCAAAATGAATTTTCGATACATTAGCTGGATTGATATTTCCGGTAGCGACATGAACTCTTTTGCGTATTGCTGCGGCTGCGACGGTACTTATTTGTTGTCCGATTATTGCGTTAACTAGACTTTCAAAATAGAGTTTAGTGGATCTTGGTTTTGGTATTGAGATAGGTTTTTCGTGCTTTAGAGACTTTGAGAGCAAGTTATACATCGTGGTGTCATTTTGTTTGAAATATTTGAGTGCAGCAGCAGTATTAATGAGGGAAGTCATGATTATGTAATTTTACTCAATATGGAATTTTTTAGTAGTTTATTTCTATCGGTGGCAGCATTCTTTGGTTTTGGACCGAGTGTTCCTGAGGTGCCTGCTTCAGCTGAAGTGTCGGCTGAGGTTGTGGTCCAGTCTGATGTAGAAGCTGAAGCTGGGGGAGATGAGTTCGCGGCTGAAATAGTAAATGAAGTTGAGTCAGTGAATATTATTAATGATACAGCAGAAATTATGAATGATATGGATAAAGATGAAGTTCAGAAAGTTGACGCCGTTGTGCCAGATGTCAGAACTATGCTTGTGGCTGGTGGTTGCTTTTGGTGTGTCGAATCAGACGTAGAAAAAATTCCCGGAGTCATAAAGGCAGTTTCTGGTTATGCTGGAGGAAATACCGACAACCCAACTTACCAAAACTACGGTAAAGGCGGCCATCGAGAAGTGGTGGAAGTGACCTACGATGCCAATAAAGTTTCTTTTGAGGAGATTTTGATAGTGGTAATGAAAACCACTGACCCAACTGACGACGACGGCACCTTTGCCGACCGTGGCGATAAGTATTCTTCAGCCTTTTATTACGAAACTCCAGAGCAGAAAGCAGTTATTGAAAAACTTATCGCTGAAGTGGATGAATTTGGTCCATATGACAAACCTCTTGCGGTAGACGTTGAGAGTAGACCCAAGTTTTGGGCGGCAGAAGATAGTCATCAGGATTATTACAAAGGTGCTCTCACTAGTCTAAAATACAAGTATTATCGCAATGCCTCAGGTCGTGATGACTTTATTGAAAAGTATTGGGGAGACGACCATAGTGCGATATTGCCGTGGCGAAATGAAGTTTCTAGTTTAAAACAAAATTTTATGTGGAGTAACTATCAGAAGCCAAGTGAAGATGTTTTGAAAGAACAGCTAGATGAGCTGGCTTTTAAAGTAACTCAGAAAGAGGGAACTGAGCGCAGCGGAACGAGTCCTTTGGATAAGATTTATGAACCAGGAGTCTATGTAGATATTCTTTCTGGAGAACCGCTCTTTTCTTCAAAGGATAAGTTTGACTCAGGGACTGGATGGCCTTCTTTTGTGCGGCCAATTTCTCCTGAGGCGGTGACGGAGCATGAGGATAATAAGCTGTTTAGTAAGCGGATAGAAATCCGTTCAACTATCGCAGACAATCATCTCGGACATGTTTTTACTGATGGACCTAAAGATAGTACGGGTTTAAGATATTGTATGAACGGTGTAGCTTTGAGGTTTGTTCCTAAAGCAGAGATGGAAAAGGAGGGTTATGGTGACTTTCTGAGTAAGATTTAGTTTAAAATTATTATCAATAATGTGGTAGCATGGTCAGCATGAAAAAAATATTCTTAGCCGTTTTAATGGTGTTAATTCCGTTTGGTTCTTTTGCGACCAATGTAGCTGTGGCTCAGTCGGAGGCAGTAGTCACTGAAAGCCCTACCGTGTTTCTTTTTGGGCGTGATGATTGTGGTTTTTGTAAAAAGCAGTTTGCTTACTTGCAAGAAGAAGGGATTAAGTACGAGTACTTAAATATCGTTACAGATGAGGCTGCAAAAGAGCAGTATGACGCTGTGGCGGCCAAACACGAGCTATCAAAAGTCACCCCTATCACTGTGATTGGAGAGAGGGTTTTGGTTGGTTTTAACGGAGCTGAGACGACGGGGGAGAATATTAAGGCTGCGATTGAGGCTGCAAAGTATTCAGATATAGACTCAATCGCAGCCCACCTAGACCGCGCACCAAAGCAAGACGTGGTAATGGGAGGAGGTTGTACCGGTCTGGCTTGCGAGCTGGGTGATGATTCTGGATTTGTGTTTGATCTACCTTTCTTGGGAGTGGTTGATTTAAAATCATTCTCACTTTTTTCATTGTCTGCAATTCTCGGTGTGATTGATGGATTCAATCCATGCGCTATGTGGGTTTTGATTACTTTTTTGGTGATTCTTTCACAGGCTGGAAGTAAGAAAAAGATGATTTTCTTGGCTGGAATCTTCATAGTAGCAGAAGCAGTAATGTACAACTTGATTCTTAATGTTTGGTACAAGACATGGGACTGGGTAGCGCTTGATCAGTTCGTTACGCCGGTTGTTGGTCTCTTGGCTCTTGGTGGAGGAACTTTCTTCTTATGGCGCTGGCACAAGAATAAAGACGCTGCGCTTGTTTGCGACATTACAGACATTGAAACTCAGTCAAAAACCATCAGTAAGTTCCAGGCAATTGTGAATCAGCCGATTACTATTGCGTCAGTATTTGCGATATTGGTTATTGCTTTTTCAGTCAATATTATCGAGTTCGCTTGTTCGATTGGTATTCCTCAGGCATACACAAAGATTCTTGACCTAAACATGCTGACGTTTATGGAGCAGCAGTGGTACATTCTTGTTTATACAATCGGTTACATGGTGGATGATTTTATCGTGTTTGGACTAGCTATTTGGGGTTACTCAAAGCTGCAGTCACATGGTGGTAAGTACGCCCAGATGTCACTTTTGGTTGGAGGTATCTTGATGCTTCTACTCGGCCTATTGTTGGTTATTAATCCATCACTTTTGGTTCTCTAAGGTATACTGCTTCGATATGGAAATGATTCAACTTTTGCAGTGGGGTGGAATAATGGCGGCAGCGCTGTATGTCTTGGTGAGAGGAGCAGACTTATTTGTTGAAGGGGCCAAGAAAATTGGTGCTTCTTTTGGCATGAGTTCTTTTGCTATCGGGGTGCTGATTGTGGGTATTGGTACTTCTTTGCCAGAGCTTGCTTCTTCAATTGCCGCTGTGATGGAAGGTGCGACTGAGATTGTGGTTGCCAATGCGGTTGGTTCCAATATTACAAACATTCTTTTGATTGTGGGTGTTCTCGCACTTCTTGGTGGTCCAGTAATGATAAACAAGAATCTTCTTAATACTGAGTTGCCGATATTCTTTATCGCTACAGTACACTTTGTTTTTAGTGTTCATGATGGTGTGGTAGATAGGGTGGAAGCGTTACTATTGTTCGGTACATTTTGTGCCTACATGTGGTATTTGTTCTCTTCATCCAATAAAGCAAAAGAAGAGATGGAGGCTGAGCCAGTTCACGATAAGGTTGAGATTAGAGATGTTGTTTTCGTCATTATGGGAATTGTCGCTGTGTTAGCAGGTGCGCATTACACAGTTGAGATGGCAGTAAAAATCGCTACTGGATTTTCGGTGCCGATTGGCTTGGTTTCTATCGGAGCGATTGCGATTGGTACGTCACTACCTGAATTGTTTGTTTCTCTGCAGGCTATAAAGACAAATGAAACTGACTTAGCGATTGGAAATATTTTTGGTTCGAACGCATTTAATATTCTGATGGTTGTCGGTATTCCAGGATTGATTATGCCTTTGCAGGCTGGAGAGGTAGTGATGGATCTTGGTCTTGCTGTGTTGATTGCAGCGTCATTGATTCTGTTTGTTACAGGGCTGTCTAAGCGAGTACAGCGCTGGGAGGGTGTCATGATGATTCTCTTTTTCTGCTTCTTCCTCATTAAGTTGGTGAATTTTGTCTAGAGATGAATGATGTACCAGAATTGATTCTGATTGATAAACCAAAAGGTATTACGTCTTTTGATGTTATTCGGCGTTTGCGTAGATTGTTGAATATTAAAAAAATGGGACATGCCGGTACCCTCGATCCGTTGGCTACTGGGCTTATGATAATAGGGGTCGGTCCGGGCACCAAGCGTTTAGCTGGGCTGATTAAGCTGGATAAGGAGTATATTGCTGAGGTTTTGATTGGAGAACAACGTACAACAGGAGACATGGAAGGTGAGGTGGTTGATGAGAAGGTGGTGGAAGAGGCGGCGGAAATTTTGCAGAGCAAAATTTCCGCCGCCCTCACCGACCTGGTCGGAGAAATCGAGCTTCCAGTCTCGGCTTACAGCGCAATCAAAGTAGATGGTGTCCCGATGTACAAGCGAGCCAGAAAAGCCGAAAAAACTGGAGAGACTGTGACGGACGTGCCGATGCGGACAATGAGAGTTTTTGAAACAGAATTATTTAAAGTTGAAAAAGTTGGAGATAGAGCGGTGGCTACGATTAGATTCAAGGTTGGAAGCGGAACTTACATTCGTTCGTTGGCTGAGGAGATTGGCCGACAAATAGAATATCCGGCCACCCTACAAAACCTCCGCCGAATCAAAGTGGGGGAGTTTGATATAGAAATGGCTCAACAAATTGAGAATTTTAAGTAAAAGCTTCTGGTACAAACCAGCAGCTTTTTGTTAGGAAACAGATGATAATTAGTTTTCCTCATTAGGGTCAATCTCCTTTTCGTGTCTCTCAGCATCTTTCATGTAATCCTCCTCAGCTAATTCTCTATAGAAAGTATCATCAGCTCTCTTTTGTGCGCTAGCAAGACCTCCTTTTCTTCCAGCTGCCTTAAGATACTTTTCATCATCTGCGCCGATAGCTTCTTTTACTCTATCGGGCTTGATTCCAAATGATTCACTCATAATTTTTATCTTAAAACAATGATTCTACTACAATCTTAACATCCCCTCCGTCTGCCTTGCCAGCCAGTTCTTTCATAACTGCACCTACCAAGATTCCCATTTTTGCTTTGTCTTCAACCCCTAGCTCTGCCTTCTTTGCTTCAGCGATTGGTCTGATTTCTTCTTGGCTCATCATTTGTGGTAGGTAGCTTTCCAGTACGACTAGCTCTTCTTTTTCTGGTTCAGCCAGCTCTGGGCGACCGTTGCTTTCAAATTGCAAAATAGATTCTTTCCTTTGCTTTGAAAGTCTTTTTATCATTGATAGTGTCTGCTCATCATTCAGCCAGTCTTGTGGAGTCTTGCCAGTAGCAACTAGTTCATTTGTAAAAGCAGTAAGCATACTGCGGACAGTACGTAGTTTTACTGCATCCTTTGCCTTCATGGCTTCCTTGAGTTCAGCCTTAATATTTTCGTGTAGTGACATATAAAATTTATAGATTTGAAACATCTTTATGTCAACAGAAGCTTGGCTGGCGTCCTAGCCAAACCAACCCGTTGGCATCAAGCTCCCTGTGACATACGATATTTCTATATTAGCACGTAGTAATCTAAATGTTATGATAAGCACATCTATGGAAATAATTTTTATAATCTTCGGTGTTTTATTGCTGATAATTAACGGTTTTATCGCGTACCGATTCTTGGTGCCAAAGAAGGAGGAGCAGAAAGTGAATCAGGAAGGGCTTTTGTTGATGCAAAGAATTGAAGAACTTTCACGTACTGTAGATTCAAAACTTGGTGAAACAAACAAAGCAATGCAGGAAAACAGTCGCGAGCAATTTCGGGAAAGTCGTGAGCTGATTCAAGAAATCAACCGCGAGGTCAATGAACAGCTTCGAGATGTGGTGAAAAAAACAACTGAAGTAGGGGAGAGTTCCAAACAGGTTTTTGCGGTAGCAGATCAGCTAAAGGAGTTGCAGGATATTCTAAAGAACCCCAAGCAGCGAGGTGTGCTCGGTGAGTATTATTTGGAAACAGTTTTGCAAAATGTGCTTCCACCTGAGAGCTTCAAGATGCAGTATGCATTTGATAATGGTGAAATTGTAGATGCGGCTGTTTTTGTAAAAGGGAAAGTGATACCGGTAGACTCGAAGTTTTCTCTAGAAAACTACAATCGAATGGCAGAGGCCAAAGATCCGACCGAAAAAGAGCAGTATCGTAAAGTGTTTGTGAATGACCTCAAGCTCCGAATTCAGGAAACAGCCAAGTACATCCGCCCAGCTGACAAGACGACAGATTTTGCGTTTATGTTTATTCCACACGAGGGGATTTATTATGACCTTCTCGCCAACCCAGCTGCTTTTGGCTCCGACGAAAATCTGATTCAGCGGGCCGCTGGAACATATAAAGTTATTATTGTTTCACCGACTTCATTTTTGGCTTACCTGCAGACCGTATTACAGGGCCTTAAGGCTATGGAGATAGAGGAACGGGCACAGGATATTATTAAAAATGTCGAAAAACTGCGAGGTCATATTTCCAAGTATGAGGACTTTTACCAAAAGCTTGGTAACACCTTGTCTACCACCGTCAATCACTACAATGCTGGCTATAAAGAGCTAAATAAAATTGATAAAGATGTGATGCGAATCACAGGTGAAGGTGTAGGTGTGGATGTCTTGTCTATAGACAAGCCGCAAAAAGCAGAGGAGTAGAAAAAGGCGCTTCCTGGGGGAAGCGCCTTTATTGTGTGTCGCTCAGCTGAAATAGATGGCGACACCTGCGACGACAGTCGCTGTGGTCAGTAGAAGACTGACAAACTTGCGACTGACGCAAATGTGCTGGTTGGGGAAGATCCAGAAGGCGATTGCCGTGATCAGATCAATCTTGGTGTCGACGGCTGTGCTTTTAGATGTCATTGTGTTTCTCCAGAAGATGTACAAAAGTGCGTTTCGCAGAAGATAATGTCATTTTTGAGTAAAATGTCAAGCTTGCGGTGACGTCTTGGCGTTATGCGGTTTGATGAGTAAAAACCATTTTTACCTTCAAAATGATTGCAAAAACTGTAATTTCTTGTATACTCTCCGCACTATGGCAACAGAAACAACCAACTCAGCATTTGCAGTAATCGCGACCGGCGGTAAGCAGTATGTTGTACGAGAAGGCGACGTACTAAACGTTGAGCTACTTGGTAATCATGAAGAAGGGGACAAGATTGAATTCGATACTGTACTGATGACTGACGATGGTACGACTTCTAAGATTGGTACTCCACACACCGGTACAAAGGTTAAGGCAACTTTTGTTAAAGAAGTAAAAGGCAAGAAGCTAACAATTGTCCGCTACAAGGCCAAGAGTAACCGAGACAGACGTCTAGGTCACCGACAACACTACGCAGAAATCAAGATTGATTCAATTAAGTAGGTTTTAAGAAAAGGCGCTTCCCAAAGGGAAGCGCCTTTTCTTAAAACTTTAGTGCGAAGCTCTGTTTTGCAATGCATTCTTTATTGTCTCAGCATCAGCGTATTCGAGCTCACTGCCGGTTGAGAGGCCACGGCCAAGGTAAGAGATCTTTACATCATTTTCTTTCAGGATGTCACCAATGATAGTTTCGATAAATCTAGCGGTGTTTTCACCATCTGGATTGACGGCAAAACCCATGATAACTTCGTTTAAGCCTTCGGGGATTCTGGTTTCGATTGTGGCCTTAAGGAAGGCGCCACGAAGCTTTGAATTATCTCCAGAGTTCAAGAGGGGGACAGTGCCACCAAAAACAAAATAAAGTCCGTCGTAGACGCCAGCTCGCTCTATAGCCTGTATGTCTGAATCTCGTTCAACAACCAGCAGTCGATTGTGATCGCGGTTATTTGAACTGCAGATGTTACAAATTTTTGTGGTGGTGTTTTGGGTGGAGAAGAATCTGTGGCAGCTGGCGCATTCGATCACGCTGCTTTTTAATTCTGAAATCAGTCTGGATAATTCTGCGGTATCTCCATCAGAAAGGGTTAAAATATGAAAAGCAAAGCGCTTGGCTTGCCGTGCGCCAACGCCTGGAAAAGATTCAAAAAGTGCAATTAATTTATCTAGGTTGTTCATACGCTAGAAGTCATCACCTCCGCCGCCTCCGGCTGCGGTGTGGTGTGTATCGAGATTGAGGAATCTTACGTGCTGGCCATCGAAGTATAGTTCAGCAGCACCAACTGCTCCGTTTCGGTGTTTTTCGACCAAGATTTCTGCGATGTTTGGTCTTTCAGCTTCTTTGTCTTTGTTCATCTTATCTTCACGGTGAATGAACATTACAACGTCGGCGTCCTGCTCAATAGAACCTGAGTCACGAAGGTCTGATAGACGTGGCTTGCCACCACGCTGCTCCACGGCACGTGAGAGCTGTGATAGGGCAATGACAGGCACTTGCAGCTCTCTGGCTAGAATTTTAAGAGAACGAGAAATCTCGGTCACTTGCTGTACCATTGAGTCGCTGTTTTTTGTGGCGGTCGGAGACATGAGTTGAAGGTAGTCTACAATCAGCATGTCCAGGCCGTGCTCGTTTTTGAGTCTGCGTGCCGCTGAGCGCATCTTTACGATGTTCATGGCTGCTTCATCAATAATATGGATAGGAGCTTTGTTTAGCTTATCCATAGCACCCTGTAGAGCCTCATACTCTTGGTCATTAGAAAGTCGGCCGGTGCGGAGCTTCCATGAATCAACCCCAGACTCAGCCGCTAGCATACGGTCGACAAGCTGCTGATCACTCATTTCTAAAGAGAAAATACCGACTGATGCACCGTATTGCAAGGCGGCATTTCGTGCTATGTCCAAAGCAAAAGTAGTTTTTCCCATGGAAGGTCGAGCGGCCAGAATAACCAAGTCTGACTTTTGGAATCCTGAAAGGAGATTGTCTAGACTGGTAAAGCCGGAAGGTACTCCACGCTTTTCTTCAGGGTTGGCGCTTAAGTGTTCGAAGCGTTCCCAGGCCTCGGTCAAAGCGCTACCGATAGGGCGGAACTTCTGTGCTGATGGAGCTTGAGTGGCTTGGAATACCTTCTTTTCAGCTTGGTCGAGCGCTTCGTCAACTGTCTCAGGGTCTGAGTAACCAATCTCAGCAATGTCGTCTGCTGCATGAATAAGACCTCTAAGAGTAGACTTATCTTGTACCTGAGAAGCGTAGTACATGGCGTTGCCTGCGGCAGGAACTGTTTCGATGAGTTCGGTGATGTACGCAGCGCCGCCAACGCGGTCTAGTTGGTTCATATCTTTGAGCTTGGTAACTACCGAAACAAGGTCGACAGGGTCACCTTTAGAAAAAATCTTTTGAATAGCATCAAAAATTGAACGGTGCTTGTCCGCATAGAAACTTTCGGGGTAGACCGTCACAGCCACATCGTGCATCACATCAGGCTTCAAGATAATAGCTCCGAGCAAAGCCTTTTCAGCGGCGACGTTTTGGGGCGGGGTACGCAAAGCACGATTGTGTTCAGACATAAGTAATCAGCATTTTAGCACGAAATGTACCTTGACTGCTTTTGCACAGGGTTGTGGAGGAGGGGGATTAAGTGGGGTTCAAAAGGCGCGGCCTGCGGCCGCGCCTTTTGAACCCCTGAATAAACAATATCTACTCAGCCTTAGTCACCTTTGGGCCGTGGGTGGTGTCTTCGAGTTCGAAGCCTTTTAGTTTAATCGCGTCACGAAGCATGTCGGCTTCGGCCCAGTTGCGAGCGATTCGAGCGGCTTCACGACGGTCAATTAATTCTTGAATGTCTGCTGGCAAATCATCTGCGGCTACAACCCCGAGTGAGCGAACACCTTCGTAAAGGTTGTCAGACAGCCCAATATCTAGCACTTCATCCATCGCCATCAAGGTGCCGCATTTAGTGGTGTCACTGAGCTTGTCGTCTTTTAGCATGTCCCACATGAGGGCAATAGCAGCAGGTGTATCCAAGTCATTGGCTAGGTAAGTATCAAACTTTTCTAAGTAGTCAGAATCAGGCGTTGAAGTCTTTTGTTTGAACTCTTCATACATATGGCGCTTTAGTCGGAATAGAGCTTGCTTCGCACCCTTAAGAGCGTCCCAAGAGAAGTTGGTGGTTGAGCGATAGTGAGCAGTCAAAAGCCAGTAACGGTAATCATCTCCAGAAAAACCTCTGTCCATCAAATGACGCATGGTGATGGTGTTTCCAAGTGACTTAGAAACTTTGGTGTTGTCGATAGTGATAAATGCATTATGCATCCAGTACTTTGCAAAAGTTTTGCCGGTCGCTGCCTCAGACTGAGCGATTTCAGCGTTGTGGTGGGTGGAAATATGGTCGATGCCACCAGTGTGAATATCAATTTGTTTACCAAGGGTAGCGATAGCCATGGCTGAACATTCTACATGCCAGCCGGGAAAACCTTTGCCCCAACGGCTATTCCATCCAAGCTCGCCCTTCTTCCATACAGCAAAATCCGCCGGATGCTTTTTGTCAGAATTTACTTCTACTCGTGCGCCACTTTTTAATTTATCAAGATTAATCTTTCCTAAGCGTCCGTACTTAGGGAACTTTGAAATGTCGAAATAAAGACCATCTGACGTTTCGTAAGTAAAGCCTTTTTCTTCCAAAGTCTTGATAAGACTGATTTGCTTTTTTATGTAGTCGCTGGCTCTAGCCCAGGTAGTCGGAGGAATAACGTGTAATTCTTCTAGGTCGTCGTCAAAAGCTTTGATGAATTTGTCAGAAAGTTGTCGCATCGCATCAAGGGAGACAGGTAGACCTTCGCGCTTTAGACCCTTCATCATTTTATCTTCTCCGGCATCAGCATCGTCTGTCAGGTGTCCAAAATCAGTATAGTTGATGGTGTGCTTTACCTGATAACCGTTCTTAATCAAAACTCGCTTTAAGATGTCAGAAAAAACGTACGAACGAAGGTTGCCAATATGGGCATAATCATAAACAGTAGGTCCGCAAGTGTAGACTCTTACTTCCTTGTCGTTGTATGGCTCAAAAATTTCCAGTTTTCCAGTTTCAGTATTGAAGAGCTTTATTTCTCGCATATGAACTGGCGTGTCAGAATTGAATAGATTAAAAAACATGATGATAGTGTACCAAATATTCGCTACTACCAACAACTATTTTGGCCTAAGAGAAGATTGTGCGATAATGCTGAAATGTCACAACAACTGGATACGGAAACAAAAGTTACAAGCGATAAGTCAAAGCGAGGGCTTGCTTTGTTTCTGGCCTTCAGTCTTGCGTTGGGAGCCTTTGTTTCTGGCCTACAAATAGGACAGGGTTTCAATCTAAAAGACCAGTCCGCCAGTATTTTTAGTTTTTTTAAGTCGGAGGCAAAAGTTGAGTCTGCAGAGCCTGATTTGACTGAGTTTTGGAAAGTTTGGGATTTGCTAGATGAAAAATTCGCAAACGGAAGTTCGACCTCTAGTCTTTCAAATGAAGATAGGGTTCGTGGCGCAATTGATGGTTTGGTAGACGCTTACGGAGATCCATACACTATTTACTTACCTCCAGAGCAAGCTGAGGCTTTTGATCAGGGTATTTCTGGCAATTTTAGCGGTGTTGGTATGGAGGTTGGTTTGCGCGAAGGCTTGATAACAGTTATCGCGCCACTACACGATACTCCGGCTGAAAAAGCAGGAATTGTGGCTGGGGATGTGATTGTTAAAATTGACGGAAAGACCACCGAAGATATGCGAGTAGACGAAGCTGTGCATTTGATCCGAGGAGAAAAGGGGGCGGTGGTGGAGTTGCAGATTTTTAGGGAAGGAAACATGGAATTTATTGATATTCCTATCACTCGCGACACAATCGATATTCCAACCGTTAAAACTAAACAGATTGGAGACACATTTGTTATTTCTTTATACAGTTTCAACGCTGTAGCAGACGATCAGGTGAGGGAGGCTTTGGGAGAATACCTAAAGAGTGGTGCAGGTTCTCTGGTGTTTGATGTCCGTGGTAACCCTGGCGGGTACCTGCAGAGTGCGGTTACGATTGCTAGTTATTTCCTCCCAGCCGGAAAGGTGGTGGTGAAAGAGCAGTTCAGTGACAGTGCTAAAGACGACGTGTTTCGAAGTCGTGGGCGTCAGGTGCAGCTGTTTACGCCAAAAGAGCTTGTGGTTTTGGTAGACAACGGCTCCGCGTCAGCTTCAGAAATTTTGGCTGGTGCTCTCAAGGATCATGGCGTAGCGACAATTATAGGAACACAAACATTTGGAAAGGGTTCTGTGCAGGAATTGGTAAAGCTTGATGACGGGTCATCGCTTAAGGTTACAGTTGCTAGATGGCTTACTCCAAACGGAGTTTCAATCTCAAATGGAGGTCTGACTCCAGATATAGTTATCAAGAGAACTCAGGAGGACAGAGTGGCAGATGTTGATCCTCAGCTAAATGCGGCTGTAGATTTCTTGAATGGAAAAGAAGTGGTGAGCGAGACTTTTGAAGATGAGGTTGCGGTAGAAAATCCAGAAACTGAGACTACTGGAGAGTAGAGCTTAGTTTTGGTATGATGTTGAGCATTATGTACATTTTGTGCAGTTATATGGTAGCTAATAAATAAGATATGAAAGTAATTCTTTTACGAGATGTAGCAAAAATCGGACGTAGAGGTTCAATAGTAGAGATTCCTGACGGTTACGCTCTAAATCAGCTGATTCCCAAGAAAATGGCAGAGCCAGCAACTTTGGTAAACAAAAAGCGTATTGAGAAGCTTCAGGCAGAAGTGGCTGCTGGAAAGGAGGCGGACATGGCTAAGTTTGAAGAAGCTAAGAAAGCTCTTTTGGCCAATAAAGTAGTAGTTTCAACTGAGGCAAATGAGCAGGGTCATTTGTTTAAGGCTGTTAGCACAAAGGATATTGCTGAAGCTGCTACAGCAAATGGTGTAGTGGTAGAGGTGGCCCTGATTGCGATCGATAAGCCGATTAAAGAAGTAGGAGATCATACTGTTCATTTGGTTCAGGGTGATACTAAGGCCGATATTATTATTGAAGTAGCCAAGAAATAATTACTATGAATAGTATTTTGCATGAAGCCAAGCCGGTTCTGATTTTACTAGCAGTTTGCGCATTCTTAATTGGAGGTGTGGCATGGTGGATAAGTGGAGGTGCTAATACTAATGAAGTGGAGCTTACAAGTGAGGAGACTCTTCCGGCTCCGTTGGCAGCAGATGTGCTGGAAGCTTATGATGTAGATATTGAAAATGATATGAATCCAATCGCAGTATTAAATACAAACAAAGGAGTAATCGAAATAGAACTTTTTGAAGATCAGATGCCGATTACAGCTGGTAACTTTGCCAAGCTAGCGAGTGAAGGTTTTTATGATGGGGTGAAATTCCATCGAGTGATTGAAGGTTTTATGATTCAAGGTGGAGACCCAATTACTAAGACAGATCAAGTTCTTCGTTACGGAACTGGCGGTCCAGACTATTCGATTCAAGATGAACATGTGAAGGGTGAATTGTTGACCAATGTTCGGGGAACTATTTCTATGGCTAACAGTGGTCCAAATTCTGGCGGAAGTCAGTTCTTTATCAACTTGGTTGATAATACAAATCTAGACTTCGATAAGCCACCTCTTTCATCAAAGCATCCAGTTTTTGGACGTGTTATCTCAGGAATGGAAGTTGTAGATGAGATTGGCTCAGTGGACACTAATGCCAGCAATCTACCGCTTGAAGCAGTGGTGATTGAGTCAGCAACAATTAGGAGAGG
>JAGQMJ010000013.1 GCA_020428685.1 Candidatus Kaiserbacteria bacterium | reverse complement strand
TCTATGTACAAAACTTTGGTTTTTTTACACTGGTATTTACCGAGAAACATTCCACCTTCTATTATCTGACGAACAATCTCTAGTGTAACCAACGTCTTACCTACCCCACCCCTACTAGCAATTAAGCAAAGGCTCGGCTCTGGTATCACATCCTCTACCAGCCACTCAATGGGGCGGACCTGTTTCTTTTCCAGCTCTGCCCAAGTTATCGGCTCAAATTTGAATTTTTCTTCTACCTTTTCCTCTTTATCTGGATATGCAATGAATGTTTTCATAATTATTGTTTGTATTTATTTCGTAAAAAGCAGCACACCGCTTGGAGCGACGACGTGCTGCTTTTTACGCTCCAAGCTATTAACTTCTATCTACAGAAAAACAAAAAAGCCGCTCCTTGTAAGAGCGGGTAAAACGGGGGTGAAAGCTTAAGTATGTTGCAAGATAAGAGTCAAAAATTGTTTTTCAACAACCATTATTGGTAATAGTAACTTTTGTTCAACTCATAGAAGTTTTTTCTGCCAGTACCAGGAATCTTACATACCAAATCTTCAACAAAGACCTTCTGGAATCTACGGTTAATATCTGGAATAGACCGCCTAATATCTTCTGACTTACCTCCAACCTTATCAGCAATAACCATAGCACTCATAGAGCCATTTGCGGCTTTAAGTGTTCGGATTATTTTAAATTGTTTTGTCTCCCGTGAACCATTACTAAAATCAACTATTTTAGTACTATCATTCAGTGAATACACCTGAAATTCATCTGGATCTATAACCAAAACATCTTGGTCTCTTTCAACCTCAATCGTACTTAGCATGTTTTCTATTTGCGTAAGAATCATCCTACATACACTAATCCAGTTGATTGAATCACCAAGTGCACTCCTCAATTCTTGACTCTTCTCATCATCTCCAGACAAAACTAAATTGACCACCTTAATTAAATGATTCTTTGCACCTGACCCCTTGACTTCCTTTTTAAGTAATCTTTTGGTTTCAGCAATGTCATCAATTGTATTTATATATTCAACCAAACTCTTTAGCGCCTCTTCTCCATCTACAGCATTACGCACCTTTTCAGCCAAAATATCTAATTGCTTCTTTTCGCTCCAAGTAATCATGTTGTTTAAAGCATATTACCAGCACAATATTTAGTCAAAATCCCACCATTTTCCTACATCGTTTTTTGATGAGTATGTTTATATGTAAGGCTATTTTGCAAATATAATTATGAAACTAGTTACACTAATTTCAACTGCTCTTCTTCCGTCTCATAGCACCTTACTCTGCCTGTGAGTACCCCCAATCGGTAACTAACACCATCGCTCATCAGACGCCAATTCGTGCTCTCTAGAGCCTCTGAAATGGCCTTCTTGAGCTTTGTTCTACTTGTGTACTCTTCCCTACCTTTAGCATCAAAACAACTAAATTCCACCTGTACACTGCGCCCCATATCAGGTTTTTCAAATGAAAGTTCTGAATACCCCTCATTCTCAACCGTCTCCCTTAATACTTTCTCCATAGCAGGGACAGTGAGTTTGTTCAGGTTTTTAACTGCATCATATTTATCTTTATTCTGATCCCTTTCTTCCATATCATCCATAAATACTTTTACGTCCTCCAACCACTTTTTTGCCTTCAAGTACTCATCAACCTCTTTTTCTCCAACACAAAACCTCTTTCTATCAGCTTCAAAATTCTTATCAATCTTCTTCTTTGTTGGCTTATATACATCAACCTCCTTATTCCCACAGTCTTTACAGGTCTCTGTAGTAGTTATTGTCTTTCCTTTAGTTTTGACAGAAGAAACTAGTTTCCCACAACACTTCTCACACTTTCTCTTTTTAGTCTGGTACTCACTACCATCTTCAAAGAAGGAACGTCTGGGCAAACATTTGTTGGGACAATCATACATAAACAAAACCTTCTCAGTATCGTCACTCAAATGATGAAGAGTCCTAAGAGTGGGATACATTTCACTGTCGCAAGTAAGGCAATTTATTCCTTCTGGAGCCTCTGCACTCTGATATTTTTCTTCACGTTTAGTATCCCGCTCAATCCACTCCTCAATGGTCTTTTCTCTTCTTACCGCTCTATCCCCCGTCTTAAAAAGCAGGTCTATATGGTAAGCAACACCGCAAACCCGCTTCAACTCATTCTCATCAACGTCTTTCTTCTTTGAGGTTTTCCTATATACCTTTATGTGTGAAGCCTCCGCTCTTCGGCACTCCTCTACGGTAAAGCGGTCGTACAAATCTTCGTAGTATTGCCTGTCCCGTAAGTACTCCATAGCAATCAATTAACTACACAACCTTTCATGTTCTAAATCCCTCTCCAAGTTCTCAATAGCCATTTCCAGTGTAGCTCCTGTGACCTTCTGAACAGACTTCACATACTTTTCCAGATACTCAATATCTCTTTCTCCAATCTCGTATAAATTAGGATATTCTTCTTTACTAATCTCAATCTCATCAATTTTCATATCCATTTATCAAAAACTAACCGTTTTACTTTCGTCTAACTGCAATAACCCCTCTTCACACCGATGGCAGGGCGCACCTTCATCCGCATCCATAAACGAACCTGTTTCACCACAACATGGACAAATAGTCGTTATATGCAGTGAATCGGGAGGAAGAGGTCTTTTCACGCCTTTAAGAACATTTAAAAACTTCTTTCTAAGCCCTAAATTCTCCCAACTTTTTAAGTCTTGTTGAAACTTGGTGTTGAGTACACTTGATTGAGAAAAAATCGTCACTACCTTCTTACAGTGCAAGCAAAATTCATCTCCTTCATATCCGTATACGTACTGCTGAGTGCTGTGACTAACTGGCAATTTACACAAATCCTGAGGAGCGTCTTTTTTAAAGACAGGCATACTACACGAAAGCGATACCTGAACACCACAATCGTTTGAACATCTGTAAGTAAGTATGAATGACATTTATAATTTGTTGTTATCACTTAACTCTGACCTATTCCACTTACTATCACGAATCTGCTTTATAACCCTTTTGGGGTCGTAAACAGCAAACATTACATAGAGACCTGCTAGAGCTCCTATACCACCCAACCACCCACCTTCTCTTAAACCCCAAGTATTTAAAAGCTCTTGTACTCCTGAAAACGTCATTACCCCTAAGAAAATTGAAAATAATACTCTGAGTATTTTTGGGAAATATTTCTTAATATTTAAAATAATTTTTTGCATACAAAAAGCCCACCACTTAGGAAGGCGCATTACTGCAACCTCTACCACCGTTTCCAGTGGCAACCGAACCAACGACCCTAAATGATGGGTTCTTTATGTTGGTTCGGTTTTATTGACCATACCGCCGAGGAACTCGTCGGGTTAGGTCTTTCCTATTCAGTTGTACCTGAATAATAGCAAATCAGTGAGATTTAGCACTAAAATAAATAGGAGTCTTTGTTGTAGGGCATGTTTTGCATGTAAACTATTGTAAACTATAATACTTTAGACCCATGACTAACGAAAAAGATTTTTATAGAGCTGAAGACCTTGCGGAATTACTTGATGTAAACATAATGACAATTTATCGGTACATCAAAGGAGGCCGCCTAGAAGCCTACAAAATAGGTAAAGAGTTTCGTATTGAAAAAGAAGAATTTAATAATTTCCTTAGTAAAGTTAAAACGAAATAATGGCTAGAAAGAAAAAAAATAAATACACATTCATTGACCTATTCGCTGGAATTGGAGGTTTCCATTTTGCTTTCCATAATCTAGGCTCTAAGTGTGTTTTTGCTTCTGAATGGGATACGCACGCAAGAAACACTTACCAACACAACTTCAGTAAAATACAGCCAGAATTATTCAAAGAAGGACTTTTTGCTGAAGGTGAAAATTTATTTGCAGGTGACATAACAAAAGTAGATAAAAACAAAATTCCTGACTTTGATATTCTTACTGGAGGATTTCCTTGCCAACCATTTAGTCAGGCTGGATATAAAAAAGGTTTTGAAGATACGAGAGGTACATTGTTTTATGACATTGTAGAAATTATAAAAGCAAAAAAACCAAAGGCTTTCTTTCTAGAAAACGTGCGACACCTTTATAAGCACGATAATGGAAAAACATTTGAAACAATTAAAAATACTCTGACTGAAGAGTTAGGATATTCCTTCTATCACAATATAGTCAAAGCCTCTGACCACGGACTACCTCAGCATAGACCCCGTCTCTTTATGATTGGGTTTAGAGATAAAGATATTGAATTTGAGTTCCCTGAAAAAAGGACGCTTGAAAAAACTATGTCTGATATTTTTGATGGAGCAAAAGTTAATAGAGACATAGGGTTCACCTTGCGTGTTGGAGGAAAGGGTTCTGACATTAACGATAGAAGAAACTGGGACAGTTACTATGTTGATGGAAAGGTTAGGCGGATTACACCCAAAGAAGGAAAGCGTATGCAGGGATTTCCAGAAGATTTTGAATTTCCAGTGTCAGATAGCCAAGCTATGAAGCAGCTTGGAAATAGTGTCGCAATTAACGCAATACAAGATTATGCTGAAAAGATTATTGAGGCTCTGGAGAAAAATTATGGATGAAAATAACACCACAACTGGTAACACAGGAGAATGGAGTGAACTATATACACTTGGTTTTTTGCTAGTAAACGGCGGTGCTTATGCAGCAGACGAACGCCAAAATCGCAACGAGGAGATTTTTTATCAGGTGTTGAAAATAATTTTTGATGGTAAATCAGGTGCTGAAAAAATTACTTACCAAGCAGATGACGATACTATTAAAATTTTCTCTAATTCAACTGAAATTGCTAACGTAAAAATAGAAAAACTCAAGAAAATATTAATCAAGTTACTTGAGCAATTATCTGCCACAAACGAAGGAAGAGCTTACAGTCTTGATGCTGGCTCACAAATGATGGAACTTCTACGTAAAGATGTTATTAAAGCAGCAAGCTCTGACAAGAAGGATTTGGATTTAGTCCTGTTAGATTTAAAAACTCAACAACCCACCCCTGAAATTGGCTTTAGTATTAAATCTCAATTAGGTAGCCCTTCCACTTTGATAAATGCCTCAATGGCAACCAATTTCACATACGAAATTTTAGATGCAAACGGAAATGTTCCAACAGAATTTCCTGAACTGCACGACAAGAATGTGAAAGATAATATTTGCCTGCTTTTAAGTTCAGGTTATAAAATAGAATTTATAAATGCAGACAGCGAAATCTTTTCAAATAACTTAAATCTAATTGACAGCAATCTTCAGGATTATCTAGCAAAGATACTGCTTTCCTACTACTCACGAGAAGCCAATAAGGTTTCTGAACTAATAGAAATAAACTATCCTGAAACTGACACAAATAACAGTAATGCCATTCACAAAATAAAAGAATTTCTTGGAGTAATGGCTCTAGGAATGATGCCTAACACTAGCTGGGACGGCATTTTGACGAGTCTAGGTGGCTTCTTGCTAGTAAAGAAAGATGGGGATGTTCTGTGTTATTACCTATATAACCTAAAAGATTTCTATCAATATTTGGTAAACAACACGAAGCTAGAGACCCCAAGTACGACACGCTATGGAATCGGAAGAATAATTGAAAATAACGGTCGTTTTTATATAAAACTAAACCTACAAGTACGATTTTTAAAATAACAGCTATGGACGACAAACATTACCATGAAATTAACGATGAAGACCTTTGGTTGCTTTATGCAAATACTGAACTTGAACTCAAAAAACGTGGGTTAGTTAGAACAAGAAATATTGTTGGAGAAAGAGGTGAATTTTTAACTATATCAAAATATTGCTCAACTAAAGGTCTCCCAAACTTACAAGCCGCACCTGAAGGAACACAAAACGTAGATGCTTTAAGTAGAAAAGGTGAAAGATACAGCATAAAAACAATTACAGAGCCAGGTAAAACAACAGGTGTCTTCTATGGATGTGGAGACAACGATGATTCTGTTCCAGAAAAAAAGTTTGAGTATGTTGTCATCGTACAGATTAAAAAAGACTATACTCCAAAATTCATTATTGAGTTGGACTGGGAACAATTTCTCAAATATAGAAAGTGGCATAGCACCATGAGGGCTTGGAATATTAGCGTTACAAAAAATCTACTTAAAGAAGCAAAGATGATATTTACCGAAGATTAAATTTATAAAAGTGGTTAATGTATCAAAATTCCAAAAAACACTTTTTTACAAACCTCACCAATGAGTAGACAGCCAATAGCAATCACACTTTTTTGTAACCCATTCCAAAAAGTCGTGACCAACCTCAGCTTGAGTTTCATCCTTATTTAGAGTTGTCTCGTCAATATCTAAATAAATATCTATAAACTCTAATCGTCATTTATTACCTTTCTTGGCTCAGCACCTTTTGCTGGACCAATCACCCCATTTGCTTCCAACAAGTCCATCAACCTTGCTGCTCTTGAGTATCCTACTCTTAATTTACGTTGGATATATGATGTGGAGGCTTTTCCTGCTTGGATTACTGCCTCTTTTGCTTCTTCAAACAACTCATCATCATCCTCATTCCCCAACATTGCAGCAAAGACTGCATCATTTTCGCTTTGGCTTCTCCCATCAAAATCTAGCGTTTCCATTGGGGGTATTTCATCCTTAACCCCATACTTCTTAACCCTTTCTATAATTTCATCCTCCAGCACCTTCAGTCCTTGTATTCTGATTGGTTTTGGCTGGTCAGATGGCAAAAACAGTAGGTCACCACTACCTCGTAGCTTTTCAGCTCCAGTTGTATCTAGAATGGTACGAGAGTCAATCTGACTAGCGACCATCAGAGCAATCCTAGTAGGTATATTTGCCTTAATTGTACCAGTAATGACATTTGTAGATGGTCTCTGCGTAGATAGAATCATGTGAATTCCTACCGCTCTAGCCATCTGTGCCAAACGAACAATACAGGCCTCTAATTCCTGCGGATATGCAGCCATAATGTCATTAAGTTCATCTACAACAATGACAATGTATGGCATGGACTCTGGTAGCTCATGACTAGCTTTTTTATCCTCACCAGCCTTGCGCCATTTCTCCAGGGCAGGTTTGTAAATCTTCTCATGGTAATACTTAATATTTTGAACACCCTCAGCCTCTAAAATGTCATAACGACGCTCCATCTCCTTTACAGCCCAAGCCAAAGCTTGGATAGACTTCTTAGCTTGAGTAATTGTTGGTGTTAGCAAATGAGGGAGACCATTGTATAGCGTTAACTCAATCCTTTTGGGATCAATAAATAAAAATCGGACGGTATCAGGGCCATTCTTTTCTATAAGCGCATTCACTATTGTGTGCAACAGCACTGATTTACCTGAACCTGTAGTGCCAGCAATCAATCCATGGGGCATGCGAGCGATGTTAGTTAAATGCCTTTCACCAAACTCATCAATACCAATTGGGACTACTAGCGGATCACTTTCTTTATACTCGTCCCATTCTAATGCCTCATTAAAATCTATATCAGGTAAGGCCCCCTTTTTTCGGACAGTAATACCAACAAGTTTTTTGTTGGGTATAGGTGCTTCAATTTCCACTGAGTCATTTTGTAAGGCGTACTTCAAATCATCTACAAAACCAGCAAAAGCCTTCATTCGCATGGGCTTAGTTGGCCGAATATGGAAGTGGTAGCTGCTATAGCCATCAATCGCTTCAACAACCTCAATCGGGGCGTTAAAGTCTTTAAACGTATCGTGGATTGACTTAGCCAATTGTTTAATATCATCAGATTCTTGCTCTCCCCTACCCCCAAAAATGGATGTCACTTTTTTCATACTAAAAGTATAGCATGGTGGTGATAAATGGCAGCTATTAACGATGCCCTTGCCAATATGCCTCAATCTTCCATAATTGGCCCTTTGTGACTTCCCTCATTTCAGAGATTAGATTTTCGTATTCATTAGATTTTAAATTTGACCACCTTATATCCCTATATTTTCTCCAAATACTTTTCTTGCCTCCTGCATCAGAGCGAACCAGTTCCTCTAGCAGCACACTGTCAATTGGTGGATGAAAGTTACCTAATTTCCTCCTCTCTGCGTCGGTTAGTCTTTCGTACATACCCAGCATTGGAACAACATGCAGGGTTTTTAGATAAATATTTATTAGTTTAGCAGCAACTCCATGGGTAAAGTTCTTTAAACCCTTCTGCTTAGCCTTATTAACCAACTTTTCTCTAAAACTACGATGAGTTGCATCAAAATCAATGACCTTTAAAGGTACGTGCCAGCCCTTTGAAAAATACTTCAAACCAATTGAGCTCTCAATCAATTCAGATGCTGTTTCAACAGTAAAAGGACATTTTCTGGTTGAACTGGCCCTACCCGCACACCAAGCAGCATAACGGTGTCTAACTAGAGAACGAAGTATTCCGGGTCTATACGCATCACCTTTTTCTTCCATCATCTTTAGTAGATTTCTTGCCCAATACCTACTAATGCTAAAACGTTTGGATAAATATGCGACATTTGCCTTTTCATCATTATCTTCAATCACAGTTAAAATTCCTTCATATAGGTCTTTCTCTATTGGGCTCCAGTCTTTCATGCTACTTTTTCAGCTTTTGTTAATTGTTGTTAATTTTAACATTTTACTACTTGGACAAGTAATAGATTGATTTTAAAAAATATAAATAGATGGTTGGTTAATTTTTCACGCAAAAACCACTCTTGCATCACTTAACCAATCCAAACACATCTCCTCAAACTGGTTCCACCCCATGGACAGTAGGTGCCCAGGTATATGAAAGGGCCCTTTGGGCCTTTTTGCGTATCTGATAGAGTTAGAAAGACTATCTATTGAAAAAAAATAATTTGTTTGTAACATTATTCTGATTGAAACAGAACCTCTGTCGTGTGAGTTACACGATACTCTAAAGAAAGCGAGAAGCCAATGAACTACATTGACCATGTGCCTTGCAGTGACCAGAAACACCACACTGCTTTTGTACTCACTGTCGACGAACCTGAAAAAGGGGTTCTGGTGGCCAGCTTCACGCCAGCAGACAACTTCATGTTGGCAAACATCGGCTGGCTTCAAGAATTCACAGATGAAGTGACGACACAACTGCAGAAAGACTATCCTGGCAAAGTAGTTGTCTTTCATGTCAATTAGCACCGATACGGACGAAACCACACCCCACGCCACCAAAGCACCCTGCTTCCGGTCACGGCGGCGGGGTGTATTCAATTTCTGAAAGCTTCCTTTTGATAACTCTTTAAAATTTTCCCGCTACTGTCTAGTGGAACCAATCCCTCCCCTATCACCTCCAAACGAGCCTTGCTTCGCCGAGCCATCCGAGACACACTTCTTCTGATTGGTTCCATCCAAGATCCACTGGCCACCCGTTTTAAGAAGCCATATTTAACAACGTATTTTAATCGTGATTTTTAGCACCTACTGTCCTCAGTGGAATCGTGTGATTATCACAGTCAATATCTATATTGACTTGGAAGATTTGCCAATAGTAGATTACACTTCACTAGAAATAGTATTCATTAGATTTTGGAACACTTGATTTTTCAACTTCGGATCTAGGCGCTTAGGATACGTTCGATTCGACAGAAAAGATAGTCGGATACCCTGTTCCAAATTACCTACTATTAAACTACCCGTAAAACCTGGATGAAAAAAAGTATTCACAGGGGCGCACTTTCCCAAGTATACTGAGTTATCTAGATGCCATCCCAGTCCAACAGAGATATCACCGCTAACCTTATTTGAAACAGCTTGGTGTACAGTTTTCTTTTCCAAGAAACGTTTCTCTTCAAATACACCCTCATTAGTCCACATTGAGAGGAAATTATTTAAATCTTGTACACTTGAAAACAATCCAGCATGACCAACAGCCCTGCCTATCTTTCGTGCACTTTCGTCATGAACAATACCCTGAACCACTTCTCGCTCATCCAATTCTGTAGGAGGCACACTTTTTTTTAACAAGGTCTCATCTGAGAATTTTGTACTATGCATGTTCAGTGGCCCCAACACTTCTTTTGTGAGGAAATCAGACAAATTCTGTTTTGTCACAGCTGTAATGATTTCACCTAGGAGATAACTGTTCACATTTGCATACACAACATTGTCGTCAAAACCACTACCGGGGGCACTGATCCCAGAAAGTACTGACAATAAATTTACAAGCTCCTTATCTGAACACTTCGATAGCGCAATATTGACTCCACTAGTGTGAGTAAGGAGAGAGTAGACTGTACAATTTCCTACAAAAGAATCACCAAGTGTAGGCAAATATGTTTTTATGGTTTGCTGTAGGTCAATTTCATCCACTTCAATGAGTCGAAGGGCTCCGGTAGCAACAATTATCTTCGTTACAGAAGCTATATCATAGACTGTATCAATAGTCACTTCGGGGCTATTTTTGTCATAAGTAAAATTACCAAGTGCTTTTTCATACAGCACCTGGTCTTTTATTTCCAACTTTACAACAACACTAGGAAATACATGGTCTGCAATTGCTTTGTGTAAAATTTGGTCAATTTTTTCCTCCAAAGTAAGCATATGAGTTCATATGTAGAATATTATATAAAACCAAAAGCACTTGACTCAATAATACTGAAGTATATACCTTGGTATATGAATACTCATACCATTTTAAATGTAAAAACAGACAAAACACTTAAAGCGGAAGCCAAGAAGGTTGCAGAAGAATTAGGTGTACCTTTGAACACGATTATCAATGCGTTCCTAAAGCAATTTGTACGAGATAAAGAAATTACTCTGTCTGCCAATCAATACCGCCCTACCCCTTATTTGGAAAGTATCTTTAAACAAGCAAAAGAAGAATACGAAGCTGGCGATTTTGTCGGACCGTTTAAGTCGGGGGAAGATTTTACTGCTCACCTAAAGTCACTTTAGTATGCAATACATACTTTCCAAACGTTTTGAGAAAGACTTTGCCAAACTCCCCAAAGCTACCAAAAAGAAAGCTATAGACGCCTTAGCAAAATTTATCGAAAATCCACAAAACCCTCCCCTAAGAAATCATGGTTTAACTGGGAGGTGGAAAGGGCACTTCAGTATCAATGTCACGGGCGACACTCGAGCAATATACTTTGTAATCGAAGACAACGTGGTCAGATTTGTTGCTTAGGTTCTCACAGCAAACTGTACGGGTAGTCATTTACGAAATGATGTATTCAAGTAGGTATGAGAAAATATAATAGTATTAATACCGCACCACCCAATCTCCCAAATACAGCTCACCCCCTACGACGCCACCACAAGCAAAAACCAATCGCCCTCCTTAACTCAGTCAAACATTAATCAAAGTGACAAAACCCTCTTTAGTTCTTTGTCTACCAACAACACATCTGAATCAGACAATACCCCCAATTCACCCAGCACCACCTTTGAATCTAAAGTTGCAATCTTTCCACACACAATCTTTGAGGCCACTTTCAAACCATTAGATTCTGATGGTTTTAAAGAAACAAGGTGCTTACCTTTTTCTTTGTCCTTGGAAGTAATAAAAACAACCACAACATCAGTCCCGATTTTGCCGTTTGAAATTATTACTCCTGGGCGCACTTTGTTTCCTGATAAATCTGTAAACGGGAACGGTACTAAAACAACCGTACCCTTTTTAAACATAAGACTTTTTTAAATCTGCCACTGAATACAAGTCAGGCTCAGAATCTAAAAATGAAAAACTTTCAGAATAAGTGTTTACATTTGTAATATCACTCAATGAGGCATTGTAGTCAGTAGGAAATTTAATCAGAAGCACTTCTGGCTGATTACGACGACCAATAGCAAAAACATCACCTGTCTCCCGAACAGATTCAATAAGCTTGGCGATTTGCTTGCGTGCATTTGTTGTAGTAATGGTTTTCATGTGTATATTGTACATTTTGTACAAAACTAGTCAAACACTTCTCTTGATCACTTCTAGTATTATTCAATAATTCCAACCATCTAATTGAATCAATGCCGAGTTTCGTTTGCCGCGTGCAGGCGTGCCAGCTTGATTTCTTCCATTGCAATTTCTGCAGCCTGTTTCAACTCGAAGTAACGAAAAGGATGCCTGATGACTCCCCCGTTTTCGTTGAGTACACTAATCTGCTCCAGCACATCTCTAAGCCTTTCCTCAGCTTCAAATAATTCTCGCTGAGCTTCTTTAGGTTCAGGAGCTTCATGAAACTCTGAGATTTCCGGCTCACGTTCTGGCTGCTGCTCGAAACCTGAGTAACTCTCAAATCCTTTTGGCATAAGATAAATGATTAGATGTTTTAAAGTGAACCCCTTTACACACACTAATCATACCAAATTACTTAACGATTTTGTCTTATAATCTGACGGAGTTTTACCAGGTCTGGATAATTGTATAAATACCTCACCTTTTCTTCTCCCATATTCTTTCCAGCTGGCTTTCCCAGCAAAACAAAATGAGCGAATGTTTCAGCAAAATCTTCTTCCGGACTGACGGCAGCATAGTCCGAAACATAATCTGACTCATGCAGGTCGTAATACTCATAAGCCATTTCGGTCCCTTCAGGCGAACCACTAAAATCTAGAGCTCGAGACAAATCTTCCTCACTCCAAAAAGAATCAGCGAATTGACCGATGTATGAACTTTTTAGCGGACACCCATTTCTTTCAAAGTACTCAGCGCAGCTGGACTCTGATGGTTCTGCAATACCAGCTATCTGCTCATAAGAAACAATGTGAGCAAATTCATGAATTATTAATTCATTTTCTTCTCTAGAACTAAAATTTGCAGACAACACTTCCTCATTTACCGAATACCGCCAAACTTCATAATCAGGCGGTAGCGTTTCTACATAAGCATCTGTATACCACTCGTCTTCCACAAAAACCGTAAGCTCATTGAAATAGTCGTGATAAGAGTCCGGAATAATATCCGCTACCTTTTCAAAATAATCTCTGTGTTGTTGGTTACTTATCGAAAAAGTGTCATCCAAGCTATCTACTTTATAGCTCCCAACTATCGTCACATCATCAATAAAACTATTTTGACCATTCTCGACCTGAAGGATTTCTAACTGTTCTTGCAGGAGCGCAATCTGCTGCTGCAGACTCGCAATTAATTCCAACAAAACCGCTCGATAGGCTTCCTCTTCCCCAGCCTGATAAGCAAAAGAAGTCACTGGGATGGCAGCCAGAATTAAAAATAAAAACAATGCGCTTAGTTTTTTTATCATAAAGCTACATCGGTTATTACTGTCACTGGTATGTCTACCAAGAATTTAGTGCCAGCATTTTCTTTTGTTTCAACAGATATTTTTCCGCCCAATTTTTCGACTGACTGCTTGACCACATAAAGCCCAAGACCTGTCCCTTCGGTCTGATGTGCTTGCGCATTACTAGCTCGATAAAATTTTGTAAACAATTTACCCACCTCTGCTTCAGGAATACCAATTCCATCATCAGCCACCATTATTTGAAGTCGCTCACTTTGCAATCTGTATTTCAGAGTTAATTTTCCGTTTGGATTGATGTACTTAACTGCGTTTGAGGTGAGGTTGCTAACAATAATATGAAGTAGTCTACTATCAATTTTAATTTGGAAAGCCGAGCTATCTTCGTTTTTTATTAGCTCTAGATTCTTCTCGGTGATTTTTTCAGTAAACTCGTCTACGATTGAATCAAAAAATTCAGACACGTCGACCACTTCGGCATTGGTGGAAAAAGTTCCCATTTCTAACTTTGAAACACTCAAGAAATCATTGATTAGATTTATCATGCGCATAACGTTTCTTTCCACCTTAACCAAATACCTTGACTGGTCTTCGGTCACAGTTTCTTTCATATTTTTTTGTAACAATTCCACATTCCACCGAATGGCCGCGATTGGGGTACGGAGCTGATGCGTAGCCAACGCTACGAATTCTGACTTGGCTGTATCTATAGTTTTCTTCTCGGTTATATCTATTAAAGAAACTAGCCGCTGGCTTTTTTCTCGATGAGTATAGACAGACATCGTTACCCAAACCTCTTTTCCGGTAGCAGACTGCATCAAAACCTCCAGGTCATTGATAGTTAGTCCGGCACTAATTTTGCTTTCTAGAACGGACTGGTCAATTTCTTCAGTTGGCAAAATCCGCTGGTAGAAATTGACCAGTCCCATAGTATCCGCCGTTACCTTAAACAATCTCACCGCTGCCGGGTTGAAGCTGATTATTTTTCCACTTACATCTATGGTGACATAAGCCACCGGACTTCGTTCATAAAGAGAATCAAACTCGTCACTAGACGCAAAGTTGGTCTGGTCCAAAATCGCCAGCAACTGGCTATCGATTTTTTGTTGAACACCAAAAATTATCAAAAGCAACGCGCCAATCACACCAGCTGCCCCATACATCCATGCTTGAGACACTGTATGATTCACCAAAAACCAAACCATCCCCATCACCAATACTCCGAGCAATAAAAGCAGCACGTGTTCGAGCAATCTCATCAACTTTATTTTTCGAGTCGATAACATACCTCTATCTTAGCAATCTCCCCCGCATCTTGATAGCAGAATTATTAGCTATTGTTAAAAAACCCGTGTTAATATTAATCCTATATGGATAAGAGAATTTTAGTTATCGAAGACGAGCCTGATATTCGCGAAGCTATCGCTGAAGCATTGACTCAAGCTGGCTTCACCACCTTTACCGCCGAAAACGGACAAGCTGGACTCCAGACAGCCCTAGCCGAAAAGCCAGATTTGATTTTGCTTGATATCATCATGCCGATTATGGATGGCCACCAAACCCTCACCAAACTCCGCCAAGACCCGTGGGGTCAAAATGCCAAAGTCATCATGCTCACCTCAATGGACGATGTACAAAATATCGGCGCCGCCCATGAAGGCAAAATTGCTGGCTACATCATAAAAGCTCACGCCAGTCTCGATGAAATTGTAAATAAGGTCAGACTAGAATCCTTCACCTAAATAAAAAGAAAAGCCCGAGTGAAATACCCCGGGCTTTTTGTTGATTGAAGAACCTGTCAGCGACGCAACATCTCAGCCGCACGCTGCTGCTCAGGTGTCATCGGGCGCTTGCGAACTTCCCCGTGACGACCATGTGTGACCTGGTTCTTGAGAATCGGAGCTCGACATAGGTCTCGCTCCGAATCATCAATTGGGTTTCCAGCGCTAAACTGGTGACCGAACAGTGGCGGCCCCCAGTCTGTAACAACCCTTTCAAAACACACGTTTGGCAGGGTGTAACGGTCACGACTAAAGATGTAGGCTGGGCGCCAACCCTTAACTCCATTTTCTTTGTCAATAAAGACGAAGTGCTCAACTGGTATCAAAAACTTTTCGGTAACAATCCAACCGACAAAGCCGCCAAGTTGATGAGGTTTGAACACTTTATATTTAGCAGCAGTCCGTCGATCAGTAGTAGTTGGCTGCCCTCTAGTTATTGCACAACCATCTTTACTGTGCCAAATTTTTTCATCATTATTGAAAATCTGCTGTTCATTCGTTACCTTTTGCAGTCGTGAAGCTAACCCCTTGGGAGTAAAACAAAAAATTCGAATTTCAAAATCCCGAGCATTAGGCGGTAGCGGAAAATCATTCGCCACTGCCGAACCCATACTCATGATCAGCAGCAGACCCATAATAAATGCGAACATAGCGTTCTCCTTAAGTTATTTAAAGATCATTCACCTATTATTATAGCACAAAAACCAGACTTTTTCAAGCAAATTACTTACCGGACACAGTCTGCGCTGCATATTCTGAGCGTTCGTGGGGGGTGGCATGCTTAGTCAGGCTGGTTCCTCATCGAAGCATGTGAGGAATATGCAGCGTAGGCAGTGCTATCTATTGGTCAGCAAAGTCCCTCAGAAACGCCTTTACCTCTACGAACATTGTTTTGGTGTCTTGGTAATCCAATCTCTCCCCCGCCTCTTCAAGCGAATACCAACCAGCCTCTTTTACCTCCTCCACTTGTAGCTTGAATTCAAAATCAGTGATTATTCCCAAGAAGAAATCTACTCTCTTATCAATCCTGACTCCATCAAAAACAAAATTATATTGAAGTGTAAACACTGGCTCATTCAAAAGCTTGCTGACAGACATGCCAGTTTCTTCGAGTAGTTCACGCTTGGCTGTTTCGGCTGGGGTTTCATTCGGTTCGGGATGACCTTTCGGAAAAATCCAATATGAGTTGTTCCCAATTTTACTAAACTGGTGAATCAGAAAAATCTGCCACTCTCCTTCCATCCACCGAATTGGTAATACTCCGTAAGACTGATCGGTTTTTGTTTGCATCTCCTTAGTATAGCAAAAGTGGCGCGGCCCGAAGGGCCGCGCCACAAAAGAAAACAGCGCCCTACCCCAGGACGCTGTTGAATGCTTCACAGCCAGGACTCTTGGTACTCAACATCTCCGTTCTCTCCAAGCGCTTCAAGCTCTGACCAGAACCCCTGTATTATTTTTTTATCGTAAGGACTGTTCAAGCGTGCGACTTTTTTATGCCAATCAAAAGAAGTGCTTAGGTACGCTGAGGTTGATGTAAATCCACGCCTCTCACTTTCATCAAGGACCATCTCCCAGATTCTTCTCCCTATTCCATTACCTTGCAATCTCTTAGTTACAGCCACAGAACAAATATGAATCTGTCCCACCTTGGCTTCAAAGGTGTGGTCCAAGATATTAAGGTACATCTCCATTTCTTTAGCCGGAACTGCATGTGTTCCCGCTACTATTTCTTCACCTTCGAAAGCAAGGATGATGAAGCCGCTAGTCTCCAAGAGTAACTCATACTCATACTCAGTCAGGTGCATACATTCAGGCAGTGTAGACTCATATAACTCGCACAATAAATTCAGATTTTCTTTCGATAATTCCAGCTTTTTATACCTGTAAACACGATAGACATCAGTCATGTCACCTCCACAAGACAAAAGGACTAGAGGAACAACTTGATGAAACAATACCCTTAAATATGGGTTTGTAAAGTGGTTTGGGTTGGCAGGAAAAAGCCGCAAGCTTTGCTTGCGGCTTTTTCCTGCCTTTGTGTCCACGACTGGAGTTGAACCAGCAAGGGATAACTCCCACTACCACCTCAAGGTAGCGCGTCTACCAATTTCGCCACGTGGACAGCTGCGCCATTATGCCTGAAGCCAGAAGCTAATTCAAGTTTAGGTATTTTGTAAGCTAAATCAAAATCAAACGTCTTCTTAAATATACGAGAGGTATGCAAGTACAATCCGTACAATTAATTAAATAATAAAACCATCATGAAAATGAACACAATCAGAGGAAGACTGACTGGTGGAATCATCGCGCTTTCGCTCGTTGGCATCACCGCTCCTGTCCCTTACGCCCAAGCTGCTACCAACGCAGAACTACAGGCACAAATTCAAAGCTTACTAGCCCAAATAGCTTCTCTGCAGAGCCTTTCTACCGGCAACCCATCACAATGTCCGATGATATTAGGTGATCTCACAATCGGTAAAGATGGCAAAGACGTAACAAGCTTACAAAATTATCTAATCAGTAAAGGCTACAGTATCCCAGCTGGAGCGACAGGGTACTTTGGCGGCCAGACACAGCAAGCACTAGCCAAGTTTCAAGCGGCCAATAGCATTAGCCCAGCCAGTGGTCACTTTGGACCAATCACACGTGGCAAAATCCAAAGCTTATGCGCAACCGTAACTACACCAAAACCAACGACCCCCGTCGTAACCACACCCGAAGTCACTCCCCCAAAAACTGAGACCAAACTTCGTGGCGAAGCAACCATTGAACAATTTGAAGTTAAGAATGGTAATGACACCGACCTGGAAGAAGGAGATGTCGAAATGGAAGTAATGGAAGTATCTTTTGAAGTTAATGACGGTGACCTAAAAATAAACCGCATCGACCTCGGCTTCACGCCAGAAGCTACCAACAACGAACAAGATCCGTGGGATACATTTGGCAATATTTCAATCTGGGATGGAAACAAATCTATCGCCCAAATTGATGGTTCTAAAAAATCCAACTGGAAAGAAAACAACCCAAACAACGGAGACTATCTACTTCGAATGTCTGGACTAAGTATAGTGATTAAAGAAAATAAAAAAGCTGAGTATGTAGTAAAAGTTAGTACTCAGAAATCCGTCAAAGGAACGAACGATGGCGAGATTTGGAACATCTTTGTCCCAGACAACGGAATCAGAGGTTTGGACGCTGATGGAGCAGTTGTATCTGAAGGAGACACAGCCGACTATGTTTCTCTCAACCTCGACGCTTCTGGTAGCACAGACGAAATAATAATCCGTCGCTCAAACGAAGATCCTGATGCCACTACATTACAACTAAAAGACAACAACCGTTCTGGTTACATGGAAGTATTTGCTTTCGACATTGATACAGATGACAGCAAGAATCCAATCGAGATTCGTCAGCTCCCTGTTCAACTCACCATGAGTACCGGCACAGTAAACACATTCGTGAAAGAAGTACGTCTAAAGGTAGGAAGCAAAACTTACACTCGAAAAACAATTACAGATGGTTTATCAGGAATTGTTAACTTCGAATTTAAGAGAGACGAGTTTGTGGTCAAAGCTGGAGATAGAATCACTGCCAGTGTAGAAGTAGACTTCAAAGCCCTAGACAATGACTACGAAGGTGCGACCATTTATGGAAAAGTAACCGCTAGTGACATAGTAGCTGAAGGTAAAGACAGACTTATCGGAGGACAATTGGCTAGCGCGGCAACTGGCGAGATTCACACTCTAAATTCTAAAGGAAGTAGCGTATCTTCAACCAACTTAAGTAGCACAGTAACTTCTGTCAGTGGAGCAAACAACGATTATGCCACTTTCAGTATTACAGTCACTTTAAGTCCATTTGGACAAGACGTGTACATTCCAACTGATTTAAGTGGAGTAAGCTATCAATTAGTTGATGCAGCTGGAAATACTATCACTTCTTCAAGCACTGCAGTGGTCAGCTCTTCTGCCAAAGAGTCAGGTAATTATTTCCAACTCAACGAGGGCAAGAGTGAGACCTTAACTCTAGACGTGACATTCATGCCTGGAGTACCAAACACAACTGCACGACTTCAGTTATTAGGTATCAACTTCAGTGACAGTGCCCAGGCTCCAAACCAGTCTTGGTCAGCTCAACCGGCAAGTTCATACCGGACTCCGACAAAAACGATTGTTAATTAACAACTAAATA
>JAGQMJ010000012.1 GCA_020428685.1 Candidatus Kaiserbacteria bacterium | reverse complement strand
ATCTCTCAAACTCTACCTCCCGTACATTCCTAAGACTGCTTCCATACCGGCTAGGTTTCTACTCCACTCGATACTGTCTCTAGTTTCAAGTTCGACAGTAACGGCTGGAATACCGATTGAAGCTAGCCAACCTTCTGCGTCACCAGTAATTGGGTAAGCGTCAAATTTTGCGACTGCGCCGTAGTCGGCAGCATTAGCATAAATTTCCATCAGTGTTAGTGTGTCTGGCAAAATGCCTGTTTCACATTCTGAAGCGTAGACATTGTTGGCTCGACTGTGCCAAAAGATAACCGCTTCTGGATTTGTTTTTTGTACATAATCACGAAGTGCTGCTGCTTCTGGTTCCGAGAAGGCGGCGGTCCCTGCACTAACAGTCTGCCCTCTCCAGCTGCTGGTCGGTGCCCACTTACAAGCAAAGTTTCGGTTTAGGTCGATGTCGTTTGCATTGAATCTGCCAATACCAGCTGTGTAAATATCTGTGTTTGGGATTTGGGTTGCTTCAAATCTCCCCTCGAGACCCGTAGCTGCAAATAGTCCGTCGGGATTCAAGACAGGAATGATATGAATGGTTATGTTACTGGGAATTAATGATGGATTGGTTTTTAAATAATCAATCATTTCGTAAGCTAGCAAAATACTGTTCCATTCGTATCCGCCATGGATACCACCAATAAAAAGTAGATTGGTTTCTCCGGTCCCAAATGTCTCAGCAGAAATACTCCTCCCTTCAACAGATTGTCCGATTGTGGATGAAGTGGTTGTTGGTACAGTTTCTACTACTGCCACCTCTGCAACTGGAGTAACCTCTTCCACAACTACTTCTGGTTCTTCCTCAGAAACAAAAAGTACGATACCAATAAGGAGTACTGTAAGTACTCCTAGAATGGCGTAAAATATTTTTACTTTTGACATTATTCAGCAATTGCTTTTAATACTGCTTCGATACCGGCCTTGTTTTTATTCCACTCAGTATTCTTGTGGTCTGTTAGAAGTACGCTGATGGCTGGAATGTTTTGCTTAGCCATCCAGTTCACCATATCTCCAGTGATTGCATAAGCATTGAATTCAGCAGCAGCTGGATATCCGGCTGCGGTTGCGTAGGTGGCTGCTAGCTCAACTGAAGCTTTGCTTGGTACTCCAGCGCAAGCTGATGGGTACACTTTTCCTTCAGAGCTAAACCATACTACTGCAGCTGATGGCTTGTACATGTTTACATAATTTTGAATTGCCGCCGCTTCTGGTTCTGAGAATGGTGATTTTCCGCCACTAACTGAACGTGACTGCCAAGTAGCGTTTTCTGACCATTCGCAGTCGAAGTTTCGGTTTAGGTCTACTTCGTTAGCGTTGAATCGTCCAGCTGTTCTTGCTGCATCGCTAATGGCTGATGCTTTGCTGGCTTCAAAACGACCAGTTGCTCCGACAGCTGATTCTAGTCCGTCTGGGTTAGCAACTGGGATGATTGTTACGCTTACATTATCAGGAATAATGCTTGGATTTGCTTCCAAGTAGTCAATCATTTCGTAAGCGACAAGGGCAGTGTTCCATGAGTAGCCGCCATGGATTCCACCAATGAACAAAACTTCTTTCTCCCCACTACCAAAGTGATAAGCTGTAATCTCGTTACCTGAAACAGAAGTCCCGATAACACTCTCTGGTCCACGCGCTTCAGCTTGAGGTATTGGTTCTGCGCCATTACCGATACCGTTGTCTGGCTCTACAGGCATCACTTCTTCTTCCATATCTGTAGGTTCATTTTCAACTACAACAACTGTGTCAGACTGTTGTGTAAAAAGAAAACCAAAAGCTCCAATTAATAGTAATAATAAAATTGCAATCGAAATGTTTTTTGAATTCATATACATATATTGTAAGCCACAACTGATAGCTTGACCAATATGGCTTTAAATATGATTTGTTTTAGATGTAAAAAGCAGGGCGGCCGAAGGCCGCCCTGCTCTCACCCCTAAGTCCCCTGCACCGCCAACTCTTCCTCTGAGAAATCATCTCGCCGCAACTCTATCTTGTCGCCCTTCTTGAGTGAGCCAGTGATTATTTTTTGTGCAATCTTTTCTTCCACTACGTCTTGAAGTACACGTTGCATTGGTCTTGCTCCGTATTCTGGGCTGTAGCCTTTTTCAGCCAGCAGCTTCAATAATTCTTCATCAACTACAATTTCGTAACCCTTCTCTTTTACTCTCTCGTATAGTCCACTCAGCATTAGGCTAGCCACTTCTGTTTGTTGATCAATCGTTAGAGGTTCAAAAATGATTGTGCTATCAAAACGATTGATTAGTTCCGGCCGGTAAACTCCGGTGCTAACGATGTTGTTGATAATTTCCTGAGCCAAATGCCCCAGCTCCTTTCGTTGTTGGACTGTTTTTAGTATTAGCTGGCTACCAGCATTTGAGGTGGCAATTATTATTGTGTTTCGAGCGTTAACTTTCATTCCTCTTGAGTCTGTAAAGATACCCTCATCTAAAATTTGCAGGAAAACATCGTGTACAGATTGGGCTGCTTTTTCGAATTCATCCAACAGCAAAACTGAGTAAGGGTGTTCTCGGAGAATGGTCGGCAGACTACCAGCTTGCACCCCATCACCAATTAGCTTTTCTAGTGCGTCCTGTCCGCTGTATTCAGACATGTCGATTCTTTGTAGTTTGTGCTCCCCACCAAAAAATATCTTCGCCAGTGCTTTTGCGGTCTCTGTCTTGCCTACTCCGGTTGGTCCAAGGAATAAGAATGAACCGATTGGTTTTTCAGCTGATTGGATACCAGCCCGAGCGCGGCGCATGGTTCTAGCGATAGCACTGAGGGCATTTTGTTGGCCTATGACCTGCTGATGTAGCTTGTCTTCTAGATGAAGAAGATTTTCTTTCTCACTGTCTTGGATAGGTCCAGCCGGAACTCCGGTTTTTTGGCTCACCACCTCATAAACATAATCATCGTTAATGATTGTCACGTTGTTCTGCTTGGCTGTAGTCACTACATCAATCAGTAATTCGATGGCTTTGTCGGGCATTACCCCTTCTACTATATATCTATCGGCAGCGGTAGTGATTGCTTGGAGTCCGCTGTAAGTGAAAAGAACTTTATGTTTAGCTTCATTTTGTAGAGCGATATTTTGCAGTACTCTAGTGGTGGCGCTAAGGTCTGGTGTGTCGATCAAGACTTCTGCAAAACGTCTGGCGAATGCGCCCAAGGTTTCGAGGTGTGTGTGGTACGCACCTGGAGTATCGGTAGCAATTATATTGACTTGAGGCATAGCTAGATACTGGTCTAGTAATTCAGGGATAAAGATTCCCATCGCCTCCCCTTCTCTAATAAAATTACTGAGGTTTTCAATAACAATTATTATGTTGCCAGCTATTGCTGCCTCATCAAACATTGAGAGTAGCGTCATTTCAAGCTGCTGCTTTTCTTTGTGGGTGGCAAATAGGCGATTGGTGTCAAGCACTATCATTTGTTTGCCAGCGATGGCGTCTAATGATTTGCCGGTCATCATTCTTTTCTGAACCTCCATTACTAGGTCGATCTTTCCTACTCCAGCCTCACCAATTATAAGTACGTTTGAAGCTTTGGCCCGGATTAAAGATGTTTCAATCTCACGTACTTTTTCTTCAGCGAAGGGAGTGTTTGCACTGAGTGTTGAAAAAACAGAACTGGTACGAATGTCACGTGAAAAACGCTCTAGCAAGTAGGCTGTTCCGTAGGCCCATTCCCTACCGATGCCTTTGGTTTGAGATAGATTATCCTTGCTCCACCACCTGCCTTGTCTTTTCTCATGATGATATGTGCCGACTACCCAGCGCAAAGAACCAAGAAATGTTTCATCGCTTAATCCTGCATTGGTAATCATGTTTTTGAATTCGGGATCGTGTTTCAGTAGATATTTACCAAGTCCAATCAAACTGAAAATTTCATCTTCTGGAAGAGTCACGATCCTAGCGTCAATCTTTCTTCTTGAAGAAGAGAGATAGCTTTCAATATGGTCCGAATTCAATCCAGCTCGCAGTAGAGATGTAGAACCGAAGCTGGAATTGCAGAATGCCAGTGCGACGTCATCTTCGTTTTTAATCACGGCCTCTGCTACATCGTAGGTTGCTCCAGAAATATCCTCGTCCTCAATTCCGATAATTGAATTTAATCCTCGGTAGTAAAAACTATTGTGGTAGCTGTATGAAAGCATTTGCTCTAGCCACAGTGCCAAGAATATAAAGTTTGCTCCAAGAAGTGACAGGGTGTGAGATTTGTCGAGTAGAAAATAATCAACACCAATCCCAGCGGCTGTAACGATGATTCCTAAAAAACAAACTATCCGTAGTTTTGCTAGAGTGTCTCGACTTAAAAAACGAGTTAGCTGAATCGCTGGTTTATATGTCTGAATGCTTTCGGATAAGTTATACATATATATGTATGAATTATAAAATTATGAGACTGATGCCAAATCCCATTAGTCCAATAATTACAAATGGCGCAACTAACCAAAAAACGTAAACAGCAAATCCAGCAGCAGTCGTCATTAGTAAGGCGATGATTCCAGATAGTATTACGGTACTGCGCAAAATTCCTCCGACAATGCGAGATAGTAAGTTGATTATTACAAAACCGGCCAGGTCTTCTAGGTTCCAGGCGTTGCCTCGTTCTGTGGTGATCCTTTTCCAAGGAGACAGCCAAGATTTCATTAGCTGCGGTAAGGAGAAAAAGTTAACGATAAACCAAAGAAAGTTTAGCCAGACATGAAAAATTTCCTTGAAGGCCGCGGTGTAATGCCAACTCAAATAGTGATGCACAATCGATAGAAAGAGCATGGTGTATTTATTATACACTCTCAAGTAAGGAGCATAGTAAAAGCCGCGGGGAAACCCGCGGCTTTTACTTGATTTCGCAATAATTATGCAGCGTCAGCTGGAGCAGCTTCACCTACCTTCTGAACGTTTGCAGCAGCAGGACCCTTAGGACCTTCTTCTACTTCGAAAGTAACAATGTCACCTTCTTTTAGATCATCAAAAGCGATGTCTACTAGTGCTGAAGCGTGGAAGAATACATCCTTCTCTCCGTCTTCTGGCTTGATAAATCCGTAACCTTCGTCACGCTTGCGAATGATTGAACCCTTCATATTTGATTTACTTTTATTGTTTAACTACAAAACATCACTTCACCTGATCCTTTTCCTCAAGAGGAGCTTCGTTTCGTAACAGCATTAAAGCATACCCATGTATAAATACAAGTGATTCTGAGCTGAGTGCTTAATATAAAAACTAGGTGCAGCGAATGTCTGGGTACATTAATTACCCGCCAACCCTATGAACAAGTTGCGGAGTAATCTCTGACCAGTCTCGAACTCTTGTTACTTGATCCGGCAAGCCTCCTTGGTTCCAAGGATTGTCCACTAATATAGTCGGTACATCATTATCAGATGCTTCTAGTGCATGATGTAAAGCGTCTTCAATCAAAACAACTGCCCCAATTTCTTTACAGACAGTTGATTTGGAATTTGTATGAGTAATCTCTTGGTCCCCAAAGCTGCCAGTGAAATGAACTGCACTAAATACGTGTGGCAAATACTGACTTATCCAGTTTTCGGTAATGACGCGCAGGGTGTCTTTACGACTGGTGACAATCTGCAAATCAAATTGTTCGTTTAAGGATATTAGCCCCTCCTTTACTCCATCGATTAGTCTCAGCTCATCATGGTAATGATGGCAAAAGTGCATGATTCGTTTCATGATTACAGTTTCGTCCACACCGTAGACTAAACCAAGCTGATAGTTGTGAATGTCACTGAATTTAACTTTAGTCCCAAACTCACGATTGTGGAAAGCTGAAAATGACACGTTAAAGTTAGACACAACATCATCGAAGTCCACTGCGATGACTCCGCTCCCCTTGTTTCCAGTGTGTAGCATATTCATAACCGAGTTTAAAATGTAACATTAATAATAAAATTATGCACAAAACACAGTACAGCCATAATAAATAGAATTTAGCCATGCATATGTTGAATTTTCATAATAAAAGTGTAGTCTAACAAAAGAAGTTGATTTCTAACCTAGATTCGGAGGTGTGAGATGGAAGATTTTCATTTCGATAGATTGCTTGGAGAGCGCTATCGCGCGTCAGTGACCGACGAAGGTCTTGCTGTCGTAATCACAAGATCGTTTTACGACTACCTAAAAAATAGTCAGGCTGGTGGTAGGTTTGATCGTAGTGAGAAAGGTACACTACTTGCACAGATTCCAGTTATTTTGGTGGAGGATACTGTAGTTCTTCAAATCAGATTCCCTTACATACCATCGCCAAATTTTCAACATAAAAAAATCGATTGGAAAGCCTTGTGGAATTGCTCAAAACTAGCCTCGTTTCTCTTCGGTATGCTCCGATGGACTTATCTTGAGCACGACGAACCAAGCTTTTATTTGAGTTCAAGTCCGCAACTGATGCTGGTCGAACCGTTCTTTTGGCTTGATGAAAATCGGCCAGGCTGTGGTTTGGAGGCCGTGTTTTGTCGACAGGTGGTAGAAAAGCTGTTGGAAAAAACAGAAGTTTATACTGAGTTTCCGAAGGCAGAAGAACTTGTTTTGCATTCATACATGGGCTTGTCCATGGCTACTAAGAAGGAACGAGAGAAATGGGTAGCTGTCACTAAGGAGGCTGGCTTCAGTAGTATGCAGATTCAAGTAGGCGTCCGGAGTTGTGGAACCCCTGCATTCCTGGTTCCTGGTAATTGTGCTTGTCTTGGAAATAGTCCTGATAACTTTGCGTTTAACCAGTCCATATCTTCACACAACGTCGACTCTCCGATCCATCAACTACCTATGCTTGTGGGTGTCGTGGCGTTTTGGGAGCAATTCCTAACCCCTTTTTGGGAGGCGAATAATTCTAACTAAAGGTTGTTAGGTAAAATAAAAACGCGGTCCAAAGCCGCGTTTTTCTTTGGGTCGATGGCTGCACGACAGCTGCTTGGCTATTGGGTATTTATGAATAAGCTATTCAAGCACATTGTTCATAATTTTAGATTTTAGGGCTTTGAGGTAGACTGATGGTATGAAAATCTATTCGTGGAATATGAACGGTATTCGTGCTGTGGAAAGAAAAGGATTATTACAACCATTTTTAGCGAATCATCAGCCAGATATATTGTGTATTCAAGAAACTAAAGCTCATCCAGACCAGATAGAGCTTGATTCACCAGAATATGAGCTGTTCTGGCACTCAGCTGAAAAGAAAGGTTACTCAGGAACTGCCATTTTTACCAAACACGAGCCAATCGAGGTGGTCAATGGTCTGCCGGAAGAGATTCAAGCAAAATATAAGCTCGAAGACTCATATGGAGACACTACAAAAGAAGGTCGAATCATCACAGCTGAATTTGAAGGTTTCTATGTTAGTACGGTTTATACCCCAAACGCCAAAGATGACTTGTCTCGTATTCCGATGCGTCAGCAGTGGGATCCGGCATATCTGGAGTATATGGATTTTTTACAAAAGGATAAGCCGGTGATTTTTTGTGGTGATTTTAATGTGGCTCATACTGAAATCGATCTTGCGCGCCCAAAGCAGAATGTTGGCAGGAAAGGATTTACGAATGAAGAACGAGAAGCTTTTGATTGTATGGTGGAGAAAGGCTTTGTGGACACCTTCCGTCATTTCAATCCTGATGGCGGAAACTACACTTGGTGGTCGCATTTTGCAGGAGCCAGAGAAAGAAATGTTGGCTGGAGAATCGACTATGTTATGACATCGAAAACTTTGCTTCCAATAATTAAGAATGCCCGCATACACAGTGATGTTCTGGGATCGGATCACTGCCCCGTCTCAATTGAGCTTTCTTTAGAGCCGTAAAATGTTAGTGTTTTTGTAGAAGAGAAACAACACGAAACACAATAAAGTCAAATCAAAATCTAAAGGACAGGTTATCCCCAGTTATACACAAGCTTGTCCTTTACTCTGTCCTTTAGTAGGAGTATATTATTGGTAGGCCCAGAGAGGGCGAGCAGGAACCTTGAGAGAAGTGCTGAGAATAAACTTTCCCACCACTTCCCTCGAGGTACCCCTTAAAGAGATCTTCCAAAACACAATTGAGTATTACCTCCAAGAGCGAAAGCTCTTACACTCAAAAAACGTTCATAACATCCCACCCCAAGAAATCAGACCAAGCTCATTCCACAAGAACTAGGTCACAAAAAAGATTTCTAAACAAACGTAGAGCTTCGGCAGTGGTTAGCAAAATATAGCGCCACATTAAGGCTAAATAGCCCCTTATAGCTCAACAAAGGTCCGGGTAGTCGGCAGATAAGTATCACACTTGTCCATCGACTCCCCGGGCCTTTTTTATTGCATGAGGCTTACTAGTTTCAAGCTACCTCAGGACTACATTCTGCTATTGACAAATGGCAGATTTTCTGTATAATACACCCTAGACATTGCTCAACAGCAAGAGGAGGAGTCAATAATGATTAGTTGATCTAATAATCGCCTCCTCCTTGAGGCGCGGTGGTGACTTCCGATAAAGGTTACTAATGGTTAGAAAGCTGACCTAAAGCTGCTAATGGGGCTACCCCAGATCTACATCCAGTTGCACAATAGTGATGCAGAGTATGCGGCAAGTAAGTTAACCTAAGCGCAAAAAGCTTTCAAATCCCCCGACACCAACCTAGGTGTTCGGGGGATTACTATTTTAAATCAAGATGACAAATCTGGGATCGCGACTGTCCTTTAGAGCTAGCTACCCGACTTTATGCTCACGGGCTATGTCCTTTATAGCGGCGGCTTCCTCAGCAGCTTGGCGCACCTTACCTGCCTCGGCTAAGGTCTTCAATTCTTCTTCAGGCAGGTGGTTTAGTTCAAGAGCTCGCTGCTGCATATATTCCTCTGTATTGCGGGAGGCATCCTCAAGCGCTTCTTCTAACAATGCGTGCAGTATATATCCCAGCTTTCTCCCCGGCTTTTCCCCAGTGATATCCATAATTTTCTCCCCATCAATTTTTAGCATTTTTACAGATATTGGGTCCCGAAGCGCCTCATCAACCATCGCCTTATACTTACGAAATCTAAATGGTTGCTCTTTTGGCCTGCCCGTTCCTATGCGGTCGCAAACACGTAGGTTGAGAAGGTCTTCAATATGCTCTTCCCCAATACGACTGATGGTTCTTCGAACAGCTGAAAGAGTGATTTGATCTGGATCGGAAAAAAACATGTGCCATCGGACCAGATTCACGACTTCATCAGTTAATTCTCGTGGCAATTTCATTCTTTCCATAATGACTTTGGTCATTCTGGCCCCGACTACCTCATGGCCGAAGAATGTGTATTTCTTGTTTTTTCCACCCGTTCGTCTAGTCGGTGGTTTGGCAATGTCATGAAATAACGCTGCTAGCCTTAGTGATAACGGGAAATCCTTGTCTGCTGCTGCTTGTAGGGTGCGCAACAAGTGCTCATAAACATCAAAAGCATGTATCCCTCCCTGCTCACAGCCAATTGTAGGCTTAAATTCTGGGATAAATTGATCAAGTAAACCTAGTTTTTCCAAAAAAACCACACCTTGCATTGGGGTCGGTGAATTGATGATTCTTATGAATTCAGCCGCCGTTCTTTCTATAGAAATAAGACTTAATTGCTGGTTATGTCGGGTGATTGCAAGCATTGTTTCACCCTCAATAACAAAATCTAATTCGGCAGCAAGACGGACAGCTCTCATCATGCGTAAAGCATCTTCGGCGAATCTTTCATTTGCGTCCCCGACTGTCTTAAGTCGTTTCTCAGATAGGTCCAATTGACCGTCAAATAAATCCACCAGCTCTCCAGTAGTGACTCGGTAAGCCATCGCGTTGACAGTGAAATCTCTCCGCTTGAGGTCTTCTTCAAGTGAAACGCCAAATGTGACAGAGTCTGGTCTTCTAGCATCACTGTATCCGCTCTCTGAGCGATAAGGAGTAACTTCGATGACTTTCAAAGATGGGTCATCAGATTCTGTTTTAATACCGATTGTGCCGAAGTCATTGTTGGCATAGTGGTCTGGAAATAAGTCTTGAATTTCTTCCGGAGTAGCATTAGTTGTAAAATCCCAATCCTTGGGAATTTTGCCCAAAAACAAGTCGCGCGTACATCCTCCGACTATATACGCCTCAAAACCTTTATTTTCAAGGGTATTAGCAACTTCCACCACTTCTGTAGGTAGATCTTGTTGGTTAATTCGCATGGAGTTATTCTAGCAGAAAAACGTTGCTTTTTCTCGCTTTTCGACGTATGATGGCGAAACCGAAGAAATGCACCCATGGTGAAATGGATATCACAACTGACTTCGGATCAGTCGTTCTGGGTTCGAGTCCTGGTGGGTGCACAAAGGTAAAAGAAAGGCCGGCGCTTTGCGCCGGCCTTTCTTTTGAAAAATACTTGAGAGAGGTAATTAGGTGTATTATATAAATAATATGGAACTATCAGAAAGATATATTCAAACATTAGAAAAGGAAGGTTTTACAACAGTTTCTGAGTGGCAACATGGGCCGAACGAGGTTTTGGTAGAGCGGAGGCATGCCGACAAGGTGTCATATTTAGTTACTGACGGTTCGATTGAGTTTTTGATTGACGGTCAGTCTAATGATGTCTTGCCTGGTCAGCGTGTAAATATACCGTCAAACACCCCCTACTCTGCTAAGGTCGGAGCTGGAGGTGTGATCTATATTATGGGTGAAATGGAATAAGTTTACTCAGTCCAAAGAAAACAAACAAGGGCCGAAGAACAAAGTTCTTCGGCCCTTGTTTGTAACTCAAATCGAACATATGTAATTAGTATATAATATACGAACTATATGGTTCGAAATAAAGAGAAATATGACCAAGTTGTCAGCCTAAGGCAAAGAGGTTTTACTCTTGAAGAGATAGCTAAATATTGTGATATATCCAAGTCTACCGCTTCAAAATGGTTGAAAGATAAGCCTTTTTCAGCGAGTGTGACAAAGCAAAACATGCGTCGCGCGGGCGTAGACAATGCTAAAAGATTGAAACTTATAGCCAAGGCACGGACTGGAGAAAGAAAGAAGCGTTATGCTGACGCTGTTACATCAGCTAAGATCGAGTTTGCCAACTATCAAACCAATCCCGAGTTTGTGGCTGGCTTGGTGGCTTACATGGCTTCTGGTGAGACTGTAGACGACAGAACGATTCGATTTAGTCACACCTCACCTGAGCTGCACAGAATATTCATCAATTTTGCTTTAAAGTTCTTGGGTATTAGTAAAAGTAAGATTCATTTCTACCTGCATCTATATGCTGGTTCAAATGAAGAACTTTCGATGAAAAAGTGGTCAAAAACAACAACTATTCCCTATTCCCAGTTCTATAAGAATCAGATTGTGAATAAATCGGGTCGTCAACCATTGCACTATGGCGTCGGAAATACTATAATCGGCAACACCTACCAAAAGCAGCGATTGAAGACTTGGTTGCTGCTAGCTAAGAAAGCTTGGTAGGTAGCAAATATGCGGCCATGGTTAAGTGGTATAATGAGTCCTTGCCAAGGATTAGTCGGGGTTTCGATTACCCCTGGCCGCACAGAAGCTGAACACTGTATGTATAACGCATGCAGTGTTTTGTTTACTCAGTGTTCCAAAACAGTGGATAAGTGGTGGATAAGTGGATAAAGGACAAATAAGGTTATAAATAGCCATTGTCTTTTAATAATATCTGTTACAATAACGATATTGGATGGATAAAGGACGAATATTTACCCCATTTCACGAGAAACAGGTGTAAAGTGTGCCACGTGAAACGTATACCAATAGTTACACATGAAACAAGTTGATAAACAAGGAGATAAGAATAAAATTGGTGCTTTCGGCGAGCAAATTGCGGTTAATTACCTAAAACGAAAAGGATTTACTATTCTGAATACTAATTATCTCAAAAAGTGGGGTGAAATAGATGTTGTTGCACGTGAAATGGATACAGTACGGTTTGTGGAGGTGAAGACAGTTTCATATGAAACAAGGAATGAGTTAAATATGGTTGTTTCTCATGGAACATGGAGACCAGAAGAGAATGTTCATGCGTCAAAGATCTTGAGACTCAATCGTGCTATTGAAAGCTGGATACTAGAGCATAGCTATGAAGGTGACTGGGAGATTGATGTAATAGCGGTTAGAATTGTTCCACGTGAAAGATATGCCACGGTAAAATATATCAGAAACGCAGTTTTTGGGTAATCGTGATAGTATTACGTCAATGGAAAACCTAAAGATAGGTAAGTATCAACACTACAAGGGTAAATACTATGAAGTTATTGGCTCTGCCAGACATAGCGAGACACTGGAGGAGATGGTGGTATATAAGGCGTTGTACAAGACAAATGAAGGTGAGTCGTTATGGGTTAGACCGAGACAAATGTTTACTGAAGAAGTGATTATTGAGGGTGAATCTAAGCCTAGGTTCAGGTTCGTCGATAAGTAATTTCACATGAAACGTCCTAAAGCGTTCCACGTGAAACGATATTTGCTTTGTCATGATTGAACTGAAATTGTGAAAGATGGGTATGGCTAATGTTTTTATTGTCCGAGGTGATGAGTCAGGAATTGTAATGTATATCGAGATGGGGGCAGCTCTTGCTTCCGGTGCGAGAGTGTACGCTGTTGGTAAGTGTAATAATGTGACAGTTTTTCATTTCCATCCAAGTGTAAAGAGGGTTAATTCGTTTGCAGATGTGTTAGATGATCTAAAAACTAGCTAGCTTTTTTTTGGGGTAGATGTTATATTTTGCGGACTTTGACTACAGTTTTTGTGTAGTCGGTCGAGTGCGTGAGCTTGTATAAAACGGATTCACGAGGGTGTCGGCTGGGGTTTTCAGTTGTCATTCGAAGCTTAGATTGAAGGTTGCTTCATTCTATTTTATTACTCGGGGTGTAGCATAGTGGTAGTGTACTCGGTTTGGGACCGAGTGGTCCGGGTTCGATTCCCGGCTCCCCGACAAATTAAAATATCCAGCTCAGGCTGGGTATTTTATTTAGGGATGAATACAAGCTTCTTTGTTAATTTAAAATTAAGTATCAAGTGTGCTTTTGTTTGGTGGAGATTTGGTTGCCTATAATTGTGATAAGATAGGCCTATGTCGATACTCAAAGAGGAACATTTTATTGGTAAAGTCACCCAAAAAGCACTTATAACTAAAGGTGATTTGGTTTTGATTGCTCGCGATGTAGATGATGAATCGATCTGGGAACTGCCTGGAGGAAGACTAAATCTTGACGAGGTTCCGGCGGCAGGATTGAGGCGAGAAATTTTTGAGGAATTGGGAGTAAGGGTTAGTGTGGGGGATATTATTTATACGGAGCAGTTTCATCACACTAGGGATAATATTCAAGGTTTACTACTAGTCTATAGAGTGACTTTGCCAGATGAGCATGCTGATTTTACTTTAGCTTCGGATGAGGTGGCTGAAGTGAAGTGGATTAGCAAGTCTGAATTAGATAATCAGACAATTTATGATGATTGTTACAGGGCATTGGTAGATCATTTTGATAAGGCCTAGTAATTCAGGTATATGGTCAAATACTATTTTCGGACACTAAAGGATGATGTATTGAAGGAAATTTCAGATTTGCGGACTGGAGTCTGGATTCATGCTGAGGAGCCGACTACGGAAGAGCTTCAAAGTTTGGCTGAAAATCTAGGTCTGGACATGTCTGTTCTCGAGGATGCACAAGATTTTTTCGAGGTGCCTCGCTTAGAAAGAGCTAATGGAGCCACTTATTTTTTTACTAGATATCCCTATGATGAACCAACGGAGGATATTGATACAGCGCCGCTCCTCGTGGTGATAGGGGAGTCGTATGTTTTGACGGTTGCAAAGCGTGACGTGCCACAGTTGGCAGGTATTTTTTCTGGTCAGACAGAGGTGCAGACCACCCGGAAAACCAAGTTGTTTATTCAGATTATGCAGGCGATTACTTACTCGTTTGAATGGCAACTGGTGCGCCTGCGGCGAGCGGTTCACAAGGACAGGGTGAAGTTGAGAAAGATTGGTAACCAAGAAATTGTTCGCTTTGTGAACTACGAGCATAAACTAAACGACATGGTAGCTGCTGTTTTGCCAACAAATGTCGCCTTGCAGCAGGTCATGAGCGGTAATTATATGCAGGTCTTTGCCGACGATAAGGAATTGGTAGATGATTTGCGGATTGATAATGCTCAGGTAGTGGAGTCTGCTCGGACGCTTTTAAAAACTATTCAAAACGTGCGCAATGCTTCAGAAGCTATTTTGGCCAACAACCTTAACAATCGCATTAAAACTCTGACAGTTTTGACGATTGTTTTAACAATTCCAACGGTCATATCCTCACTTTTTGGAATGAATGTCACAATTCCGCTGGCTGATCAGTCGTATGCGTTTGCGGTGGTGATTGGTTTGGTGGTTGTATTGGTGGTCGGGGCAATTTGGTACTTCAAGCGTAACGATTGGTTTTAATATGGATAAACTGACTATTGATACATATGATAAAAACTCGTCGTTTTATGCAGATAAATTTGCTGGAGTAGGTTCTCGGATTGATTGTATAGAAAAGACCTTTGCGGCTTGGGGAGGCAAGAATCCACGGGTGCTTGAGATAGGTTGCGGTGACGGGCGCGATGCGGTTGAAATTTGTAAAAGAACGAAGCATTACCTCGGTATAGACGCTTCAAAAGGTATGATAGAACTGGCTATGGCTAAGGTGCCTCACGGTAATTTCCGGAATGCTTACATGGAGAATTACGACTTTGGTCGAGATTTGGACATTATTTTTGCATTCGCTTCACTATTGCATGTTAGTAAGGAGGTGTTTGAGCAGATTTTGACTTCGTCAAAATCTGCTCTTGGTGAAAACGGAATATTTTTTATGTCGCTTAAGGAAGATGATTACAATGGAGCGCAGGTCGTAAGTGATAATTTTGGAGATAGAAAGTTTTATTATTATCGAGAGGCTGACATTATAGAGATGGCTGAAGGTTTTGAGTGTCTTTCAGTAGAGAGATTGGTGGTTGGTCGTACAAATTGGTTGAATATAATGTTAAGAAGAAAATAGTATGAAAAAGAAATATGTAATATTAGTAAGTGGGGGAGATTCTTACTCTAATCGTGAGGACTTTATTCAGTCGCTGCGGACTCGAGAGATGTGGGATTTGCCGACCGAAACAGAGCAAAAAAGCTGGAAGTCTAACTTGGTGGTGGAGTTGGGAGATGAATATGTCGTGGATATTCCGACTATGCCTAATAAACAGAATGCTCATTATGATGAATGGAAAATATGGTTTGAACGACATTTAGCGGTAGTTGACCAAGAAGTAACTTTGATTGGATATTCGCTAGGGGCGATGTTTTTGGCGAAGTATCTTATCGAGAATAAGCCTCATGTTGAAATCAAAGGTTTGTTTTTGTTGGCTGGGCCTTGTGGAACCTTCGATGATGATACTGGTAATGATTGCGGCAGTTTTGAGTTTGATGAAAGTGAATTAGATAAGTTGGCAGCAGCGACAGATTCGATTGCGATTTTGCACTCCAAAGATGACTTTATTGTGCCTTATGAGCATGCTTTACGGTACCAGGCAAAGCTTCCGACAGCAAAACTGGTCTCTTTTGAGGATAAAAACCACTTTTTAGTACCAGAATTGCCTGAGTTGGTAGGTTTGATTAGAGAGTTGTAGTTGTTTTGGGGGTGGGCGGGGTGAGATAGTGCCTCTGGCCGGCAAATCGTCGAATACGATTTGCCGGCCAGAGGCATTTGTTGTCTAAAATAGGAACACACATCTGTCAGTAAGAATTCACTATTTCGTGCGTCTACGTATATAATGGTTCTTACATGGAGGAGCAGACTAAAACTGACAAAGTAAGTGACCACGAAGCTCGTTTTTTGAAAGCTTTCGAGGAATACAATGACGCATTGTTTCGTCATGCATTTTCTCGCATTAGTAATCGAGAAAGGGCCATTGATTTGGTGCATGATACCTACACAAAGGTTTGGTCATACATCCGCGATGGTTATGAGATAGAAAATTTTCGTCCTTTTTTATACAAAGTTCTCAATAATTTGGTTATTGATGAATATCGAAAACGAAAAGAATCATCTCTAGATGCACTTTTAGAAATCGAGGGGGTCGACGAAGGTTCGTTTGATGAACTGTCTGAAAACTCAGTAGAGTCACTGGCTGCCACAATCGACGGTCAGAAAGCTTTTGATTTGCTAAGTGAGCTGCCAGATCAATATCGCGAAGTCATCATTATGCGCTTCGTAGACCAGCTGGGACCAAGAGAGATAAGTGAGCTGATTGAAGAAACAGAAAATGTCATATCAGTCAGAATCCATCGCGGACTCAAACTCTTGAGACAAAAAATTGAAGCGAGCGACGAATCTGCCGAGGAGAATAGAAGGACTAGAGGAAACAAAAAATAATCATTATGAAAAAGTTTAGCGAACAGCTACATAAAAAAGCTCAATCTGTAAAACTACAGACAGCTGAAAAGAATGAACTGCGAGAGCGGCTTGTTTCATATATGGAATATCATCCTCTACCAGCCGAAATGAAATCATCAGCCCCAAAGAAAGTTTCTGCACCAGATTTGTTTACTGAAGCTTTCACTTCTTTCCAGATTCCTTTTGCAGCCATTTTTAAATCTTCTGCAGTTGCAGCTGCGGTTGTTTTGGTTGTGGTTCCTTTTATGGCCGAGAGGTCTGTCCCTGGTGACACTTTGTATGCTGTAAAAGTTCAATTTAATGAAGAAATCAGGAGTACACTCACTTTTGATTCATACCAGAAGGTGGAGTGGGAAACTGAACGTCTCAATCGCCGTATTGCTGAAGCAAGACTATTGGCCAATGAAGGTCGTTTGACAGAGGAAGTTGAGGCTGAGGTGGCCAAGGCAGTGCAGACGCATACTGAAAATGCGCAACGAGAAATTGAAGTTTTGCGCGCTGAAGATGAAGACGAAGCTACCATGGCTTCTATTGCTCTTGATACTACGCTAGAGGTCCAGTCAAACTCCCTAAAGAGCGTGGAAGCTACAGATTTGATAGAGTCTGATGATGAGCTGGAGGTTTCGTCGAAACCAGCCAATCTGATTGCTGACGCAATAGACAAGTCGCGAAGTGAATCAGAAGCTAGAAACGCTTCAACTACATTGCCGGCTTATGGCAAGCTGATGGCTAGAGTAGAACAAAATACAACCAGAGTATATGAACTCTTGGATAGTCTAAAGAAAGTTACAGACCCTGCCCAGTTAGCTGATGTTACTCGAAGAATTGAAGATATTGAGCGAGCGATTGCTGAAACTATCACTCTGTCTGCGGAGGATGAAATGCAGGCTCGTCAGGATTTGATTGGTGTATTGCAACGGACTCAGCGATTGATTGTCTTCATGACTGAACTAGAAGTTTCAGCTGTAGTTGATATTGAAACCTTGGTACCAGTAGTGCTGACCAATGAAGAAGAATTGGTGATAAAAAATGATCATACAGAGAAAGTTGCTCTGAAGCTAGAGAAGATTAAGTCCTCTGCGGTCTTGGTAGAAGATGATCAGGTGAGTGAGAAGGTGGACTTCGCGATAGAAAAAATCTCTAATCTATCTGAGCAAATGGCGTCTAGTTCTACTTTTGCGAACTTTAAGAGTCTATCGGGTGAAGCTATCGCTTTAGCAAATGACACTTTGATAATTTTGGAAAAAAACGTAGTGCCAAAAGCTGTAGAAGAAGTGGTGTCGACCAGCACAGCAACATCAACAGTAGAGATTGAAGTAGAGGTGGCTACAAATACAGCAACGATAACACCAGAGGTGGTAGAGTAGAGGGTGAGATATTTTAAAGGCTGCGAACACGAAGTGTTCGCGGCCTTTAAAATTACCAAGAGAAAAGCCGCTACGGTCCCATCCGAGCGGCTTTCCCCAAAAATGGGAATTAACGTTAATCCAAAGAACTGTATTACCTCGGCCAAAATTGCGTCCGAGGAACGACCATCATACGTTGCAGCCATCTGCATTGGAAGTAAGTAGCTGTTGATATTGAGTCATTGAACACAATTTGTTAGGGTAGACAAATAATAGATAAGAAAATAGCATGCTAGAACAAATGTCAGCCGCCGCCGTCATGGAGATGTTACCCAATTTAACCTACAGTTTGCCGTTTTTTGGTGAAGTTAATTTTCAAAAAGCCGTAGCGGCGGCGGCTGTATTCTGCCTGCTAACATTCTTTTTCTGGCTACTAAGAATGGTTGTTTTGCGTCAAGTTAAAAAACTGGCCACCAAAACAAAAGGAGAATTTGATGATGTGATTGTGAGTTCGATTGAGAATATCAGAGTTTGGGTGTACACCATTGTTGCTCTATATGCTTCAGTGCAGTTTTTTGCTTTACCAGAAATTGTTGAAAGAATCTTCGCTGGCGTTTTTTACTTTACAGTAGTTTGGCAAGTGATAGAAATTATCAGTTGCTTTGTTGATTTTATGACTTCTCACTATCTAGAAAAGGATGAGGATGGTGACGGTATAATTGACCCAAATTCAGCCACAGCGTCCAACATGGTTACTTTGCTAGCTCGGATAGTATTGTGGTCGCTAGGGACGCTGCTGGTGCTGTCTAACATCGGCATTGAGGTGACTTCATTGATTGCCGGCTTGGGTATTGGAGGTGTGGCAGTAGCTTTTGCTTTGCAGGGAGTGTTGGGGGATTTGTTTGCTTCATTTTCATTGTACTTTGATAAGCCGTTTCGTATCGGTGACTATATTGTCATTGGGTCTGATTCTGGAACAGTAGAAAAGATTGGCATCAAGACAACCAGAATCAGAACTCTGCAAGGAGAAGAATTGGTAGTTTCAAACACCGAGCTGACCACAGCGAGGGTACAGAATTTCAAAAAAATGCAGGAAAGAAGAGTGGTGGCCAATTTTGGAGTGACATATGAAACTCCACAAGAAAAAGTGCATCAAATACCAGATGTGGTTAAGCAGATATTTGATGCCTTAGACGGTGGGCGTTTGGACAGGGTTCACTTCACTGCCTTCGGTGACTCGGCCTTGATTTTTGAAGTTGTGTACTATGTTGAGTCTGCGGACTATGTAGATTACTTAAATATTCAGCAGGGATTCAATTTTGATTTGATGAAAAGATTTGCTGAGATGAGTGTAGATTTTGCTTACCCAACTCAAACCATTTACACAAAAAGCATTAGTTAGGATTGGACTGGCCGATGATGGTCAGTAGGAAAGGGGTCAGTGTTTTGGCGTATATTTGAGAACGGAAAGGAAGGTTGCCCCCGAGATTTTCTTCGAGAGAAAAACCAGTTTCTTGGGTGATAGTCCTTTCGATATGAGATAAGGTAATGGCGCGTAGGCTGCCAGTGCCGTCGATTGTGTCGTCACCTCGGGTGACAATGATGCCGATTACTGCGCCGTCTTTATTTACGACTGGACCGCCTGAAGAGCCTTCAGCTCCCACCTCACTACCGCGAATAGAGAATACGTCGGCATAATTTGAACCAAATGTATAAAGCTCAGATATAGAAGTGGTGGCTCGCTTGGGTAGCAAGTCTGCTTTAGGGCCCTTGGTCAAAAGATCGCCAGCTGGGTAGCCAGCTGCCACAACCTCTTTATTTTTGACGGAAGTCGGAAGTAAACTTGAGTCAAAAGCTAAGGCCGGAAACTTGGCAGGTAGGGGAGAAGAATCAATTGATTCACTGACGTATAAAAGTGCGTAGTCCCGTTCACCTGTTCCCATTGGGACTGCATCGTGCATGACTCTGGAGTTGTCTTGAATCCAGGCTGGTGGCAGATAGAGCAGTTCTGCCTTATACAGAGCGACGGCGGGATTTCCGCCTCGTACCACACACTCTGTATGCCCGCCTTCCTCGGTAGCCTCTAAGAGTAAAAATTGTGCCACATGAGCATTGGTCATGATGACCCCGTCTGGATCGATGAAGAATCCTGTTCCGGTAGTGGTGCGAACGTATTCACTGGTGGTAAATGTGCAGTAAATATTGACGATGGCCTCAAGTGGATCTTGTGTTGTGGCGCCACTAAAGCCAACCGCATCGCCCAAAGCTGCCTGCTGGTACTCGACACTTCGTAAAAGAATATCAGGGATAACTTGCCCAATTCGGCTTGGTAATGAAGTGATTATGTCTGAATCTTCTTCTAATTGTGTTTCAATATTTCCTTCAGTACTTAGGCTGAGTAGGTTTTCGATTCCGGTGGCTAGGGAATTAGTCAGTGCTAAATAAACTGTCAAAATGGAAACAATAATCTCGGTCAAAAAATGCATAGCCAAAGTATAGCATTGGCTAGTGTATGGCAATCAGGAAGATGTTAAATATTTGAAACGCTGATTTTCACAAACATGTGCTTAACTTTCTTGACGGTTTGGAGTATATGTTGCTATTGTTTAAATAAGTCGCAAGCGCGGCGAGTACAACGTAAGTTCAATTTCGATATTGATAAAGAGGAGAACGTCATGTCTGTTCATGTAGATGATGATCAATTCTGGGACTGGACTGTCCCGCCGGGTGAGGATCCTCACGAATTCGACTGTCGTATCACTGACGATTCGGATGATGTCGTCATTCCCAGCAATAACTAAATCATCGGCAGTGGTTGGAATACAAAAAGAAAAGCAAAGACGAAATAACCGGCGCCCCGTGTGCCGGTTTATTTTAATTAAAATTTCAGTAAAAATGGCGGCAAAGTTTTGCGATACGGAATTATTTACTGAGTATAGGTGCTTGTACAGACTTAATCACTCTCCGCTCTATAGAGTCAACAAACAAACGATACGCTAACCTACTCTCATCATGTTCGGTATGCAGTATCTTTATGCCCAAAATGTGCCCTTTCGAGCAAATTAATTCCTTCTTTTTATTCTCAGTAGACATGCGGTCAATGTATAGTCTTCGTAAATTACCAGGGCCGTCCTTCTGATAATTACAGATTACCTCTCCGCACTTTCTGCAGGTTATTTCATAGAGCCGAGAATATCCACCCCTGATTTTTTTATACGCGTCATTTTGGAATGTCATGTGTCAATTGTAACAAATATTGCTTCCGTAGTTTTGTCTAATAAAAACCAGCACTAAGCTGGTTTTTAATATCTGTGCGGGCTATTCATTAATGCTTGATTATTGCTCCTTGGGCGTATGATCGTTCCGTAAGGATCTTTTGATATAAATATATTGAGGAGCCAGTACAAGAATCAAAAGTATTCCAATTAAAAAGAAGGCTATTTGATATGAAGTTTCTTCAACCCAAAAACCAATCAATAGAGCTGAAAGTCCAGCAAGTAAAGTTTTGGCTTGTTCTTCTATAGAAAGAAGTGTGGCCTTGAACTTACTACTGCCAATAACTTCCATTACAAAACCATTGTGGATACCAGATAGTCCCCAGGTGAAAGCATTCATGATTATGAAAAAGAATCCTACCATCCAAGGATTCGTGGTTGAAACTAAGCCGAGAATAATGGTTGTAAACAATATGATTTGGAATCGATAAAAAGACGTTATGTTCTTAAAGGATTTTTTTATTCTTCCGCTAAAGTAAAGAATAATAGTAACTCCCAATCTTCCGAGTCCAAACAATACTCCAAACCATATGACAGGAATATTGAGAAATTCTTGGTAGGGTGCTCGATAGATACTTATTCCCATTAGGACAGCGATAAGGACAGAGTTAAAAACTGCATACTTGAAATAGCCAAGCTTGTATCCTTCTTGCACAACCTGCTTGAAGTTTTTGGTATTGACCTCATCAACGTGTTCTGGAGTTACGGTTGGTTTTACTAGTGTAACAGCTGCCACTATTCCAACAAAATCAAGTACTAATGATAGTATGAATGGAGCTTGATAGCTTATGCTGATTAAAAAAGGTGCTAGTACAGCAAAGGCTATCGGGACTCCAAAACCGGCAGAACGAACTTTGCCCATGATTTCTGTATACTGGTCTTCTTTGCCGAGTCCGCGAAGTGTCTCGTGCATAAAAGCGCTAAAAGTCCCGCTCCTAAAAGCTTGGCCAATACTCATAAAAGCTGACCCAAGTATCAAAAATGCTACATCGGTAGCCAGCAGGAAAAAGCTGCTAGAAACGAACATTAATATACTTGCTAGTACGAGTGTTTCCTTGTGACCAAACTTGTCAGATATGTAACCACTAGGAATCTCAAATAAAAAACCAGCCAAGTTTCCGGCTAGAAATATCAAGCCGACTGTTTGGGCGGTGGTGTCTGGAATGGTGAGATAGTATGCACTTAAAAAAGCGGCAAAAACTCGCTTATTAGCAATCAGTGTTATAGCTGCCTTCCATATATTACTTTGTAGATTGGCTGCCTGCATGAATCGTGTAGTTATAGCACAAGATTAGCCTTATTGTATGTAATGGGTTTACATTTGTGTACAACGATGACGACGTTAGAATTCAATAATTTCATTTGACTCATTATAGTATTGATTGTATTGTTTAATTAGCCCCGTTCTGGGTTCTTTAATCCTAAGCAAGGAGGTCTCCCATGGTGCCGAGGTTGCCACGCAGGCCACCAGAAAATCAACGGGTTTGGTTCACCCTTCCCGGTCGCGTCATAGCCCATAAACGAATTGAGAAGAGGGGTCAATTTAGTCTGTGGCTCTGTGAGAAACTACCGTTCCTTCGACACATTCTGGATGGAACACAACACATGCTGGTCATCAAGCTCGACGAACAAGCTTATGAACAAGCTAGGGAGAAGTTGATTGTAGAAATTCTTAATGTCGGTACAGAGACTGTCCCTCCTATCGTGCTCTACGAAGTTGTAGAGTCGGAACTGCATTCGATATATCCGGTAGGTACACCAGTTGGCTTTTCCATAGGAATTGCCAGTGAAACTGATCAATGGCTTGGTTGTTTACCCACCCGAGCCATGGTGAAAAAACTGTTGCAACCGAATGATCTGCTCAATATGCGTAATCCGATCCTCCCGAGCGGACTAACCTCTTGATTCAAAGAGTGCTGAATCAACATCTCACCTGAAGCCCCAACTCGTTTGGGGCTTTTCTTTTTTAAAGTTGAGACGAGGGTGAGAGGAATCGGTCACGAATAAATTTCTTCCAGAAATTTTTCTCTACCCCGACTCACTCGTTCGCAAGCTCATATCGCTCCGGCTTTCGATTCCTCAAGAAAGTGCCTCAGGGCACTTTCTTCACTCCGCACAGCAACAACAGAAAAACCATCCCTTTGGGGACGGCTTTTCGTGTTGGCTGTGCGGGTGAGAGGAATCGAACCCCCGACTACTGCTTGGAAGGCAGTCGTTTTACCACTAAACTACACCCGCAAGTGAGGAATCATTTGGAAGTTCACTTACATATTACTTCCGAACGCCGCGGTTGTATCGACAGATACACTCGCTTTTAATTTGAAGCAACTTACTTCAAATTCCAACGATTCTAGCATAATCCCATGATAATTCAATGAAGTTAGTCAAAAACATAAAAGCCCCCGGCTAAGGGGCTTTTACAATTGTGATGGGAAATAGCAGGGATATACTCTTAGTATTTCCACATAGCGTATATTACCTCCGCTACCCAATAATTATATCATACCTATTTGAAATACAACTGGGTATAACAAAAGCTGGCCGAGACGAAGTCTCGGCCAGCTTTTGTTTGTAGAGTGTGAATTACTTCACAGCGTCCTTGAGGGCCTTGGCCGCTCGGAACTTTGGTACTCGCATTGCTGGTACCGCTACAGTTTCACCAGTTCGTGGATTTCGCGCTTCGCGAGCTGCTCGCATTTTCGCTTCGAAAATACCAAATCCAGCAACTGATACTTGTGTGCCATCCTTCATTGCTGCTTCGATGCTGTCAAATACTGCATCAACTGCACGTTCTGCATCAGCCTTTGTTGTGTCTAGTACTTCGTGTACCTTGCTGATGATGTCTGCTTTATTCATAGTTCAGAAATTATATTCTAAGAGCGGTTAAAAATTTGTGATGAGTAAAACTCATGCACGGCGCCTTTGTGGCTTGAAAACATTATATATCAACGTATTTATGCTGCAACGACTACCCATGGTAATTATCTGTGGTGTAATATTTTTAGCTATTTTTTGTTTTAATAATGTTATGATGTCTGGATATGAAAATAGGAGTAATGGGAGCGCATGGAAGCTTCTCTGAACAAGCTGGTGAAACCTATTCACCTGACTCAGAGATTGTTCCTTTGATTAACGCAGACAATGTTTTAAGCGCTTTAAATAAGGGTGAAATAGACAGAGGTGTTTTTCCGATTGAAAATAGTAATGGTGGAATTGTGATAGAAGCTGTACATGCTATGGCGAAGTTTCAGTTTGAAATTGAGCGTATGTTTGAGCTTGATATTCACCATATGCTACTGGTAAAGCCTGGTGTTACCGCTTCACATGTAAAGGCAGTTTCTTCACATGATCAAGCGCTAAAGCAATGTCGCATGTATCTGAAGAGACTTTGGCCGATGGCAGAAATAACTCCGTACAGTGACACGGCGCAAGCAGCAGCGGATTTGGCATCTGGAGTTCTGCCCGACACTACCGCGGTAATCGCACCAAAGAAGGCAGCTGAGATTTATGGTTTAGAAATTTTGGAAGAATCAATTCAGGATTTGAAATTTAATTACACTACTTTTATTGTGGCGAAGAAATAGAGAGGAGAGTAGAAGGCCGGCCCCTT
>JAGQMJ010000011.1 GCA_020428685.1 Candidatus Kaiserbacteria bacterium | reverse complement strand
CCTGGTAAACAGAAAGCTGAAGGTTTTACACAGTTGTGTTCAGGGTACATCTCAATCATAGATGGTATATCAGCAATAAGAAACAAATATGGAGATGCTCATGGTAAGGGTGTTTTTGATTCTGAATTATCTCAGTTTCATGTGGATTTTGTAATTAATCTTACCGGTTCTATAGCCGTTTTTTTATTACAGCTTTCTAAACCCGTAGCAGGTTTGCAAGATGAAGAAGAGGCTGATTGATAGTGAGAGCGTTTTCGACAGCTCTCCAATCTACTGTTCTGAATGTATCCAATTCCCGGAGCATACGAATCTAGCTATATTTAGCAACACATTAAAGTTCGAATCCCTTCGAGCTTTTTTGTTATACTTTGTATATGGAATCTTCAGAAAATCAGACAGAAAAAACATTATTGAAACTAGAGAAAATTGTTCCATAAGTTTACAAGTCGTTGCATGAATTAAAGAGAACCGGATGGGTAGAGAGGGGAGTTGAGAATCCAGAGTCAGTAAAAGAGCATACTGAGTCATTAGTTGCTTTAGCTATGGAATTGTCTGAACTTCTTACAGAAGAAGAAAGAGACGGATTAATTGAAATGTTAGAAGTGCACGACTGGCCAGAGGCTATACATGGCGACGAGGTTATTCTGGAACTAAACCCTGATGACAGAAAAGTATTGAAGGACGTAAAATTTGAAAATGAAAAGAATGCTCTTCAGAAGATATGTTCCGATTTGCCAAATGGAGAAGAGATTATGGGCTTATGGTTACGTTTTGAAACCTCAGATGACCCCGCATCAGTATTTGGAAGACAGTTAGATAAATATCAAGCAGTAGAAAAAGCATTAGAGTTTGAAGAAGATCAGGGAATCGAGCTGTTTGATGAATTCCTTACATATTCAATAAATTTCATTCACCATCCTGTTCTCTTGGAAAGAATTGAAGCTTTGAAATCAAGGTGGGTAAGTAAAAAAGTTCGAACATCATCCCATAAGCTGAGTCAGTAAAAACATCTAGATTACCTAGGTGTCTATGTATAAAACCTTAGCCCGCCCACCTTTACTTTTAACGCTTAAAATAGTACATTTAATTTGGACTCGAATATCTCTCCCCCATTGATACTCGCTGAACAATCCTGCGTGCAGGAAAAGTGGGAAGGATAAAAGAGATTAGAGGGAACGTGAAAGCGTAGCCCAGACCAATGGCTAAGTCAGCTAGTCTTCAGACTATACCGGTCGATGCCTTGGACAGTGCCAATAGATGATGCGAGTAACAACTTTGGATATAACACTGTGGTAGAGTCCACACATTCAACCTGCTGATTTCGGTCAGCAGGTTTTCCTTTTTCTGTAATTACACCAATAAGATGTTGCTTTACAAGTTGGGAATAATCACTCTTACATCACTCTGAGCATAAAAAGTTCGAACAGTCTCATTTGTATCTAGTAAAATATTTAAAGTGTAATAGGTTCGAACGTCCTTCATTCAGTGAAGTAAAGAAAAACCGCCAAGAAATGGCGGTTCAACTCAAGTCGAGTTGATCAAGGTGCGTGCTTCTTTCTCTACGTTTTCAGAAAGTAGATGGTGACAAGGTAGTTCTCGACGAAGCCTGTCTCTTATAAGACGACCAGTATTTGCTATTGGAATATTATAGCCAGGCAACAATGCAGCGCCTGCTGGTTCTGCTAACTGTGTCACATGATGGTTTAGAGTTCTGAAGCATAGCTCTCTGTACGTGTCGTCAGTTTCATTTGTTGTAACTACAGTGAAGCGCTTGTTGTCGGCATGAAGTGGATATTCAATTTCCTTTTTCTGAGAAAATCTTTCAGGAACTATCACGTGCTTTATATTGTTGTCTGATAGGAAGTCCCCAATCCATTTTTGGCGCACGACAAAAGAAAATGGGTTGTCGAAGTCTTGTTTCTGATTAAGTAGAATTATTACTCGGTCTCCAGTTTCTGCGAGTTGTCTAATGTAGTACTCGTGCCCAAAATGTAGTGGCTGGGCTCGCATTGGGGCAATCAGTATGTGTATATTGCTCATTACTGCCTCCTGTTTTTGTGGACTACTCTGGTTTAAAAATACCACAGAGTGATAGTAGGGCAATAGTGCTGGTAGCGCTATGCTTTTTTTTCAGTATTTTTGATTGGATATCTTCTTTTGAATAGTATTTAAGTTTAAGAATTTTTTCTCCTTTCTCGTATTTCTTATTTCCGTCTTGTGAACAGTTGTGAGCTAGGTAGTAGAATTTTCTATCGCGAATAGTACCTTTTTGCTCACTGGTGTAAAAGAGTTCGAGTCTCTCTGTTTTCAATCCTGTCTCCTCCTCAAGCTCTCTGATGGCTGCTCGTTCAGGTGTTTCGTCCTTATCTATGGAGCCAGATAGGATTCTCTCAATAGGTTGATGATTTTCTAGCCTTACCTCAGTAATAAATCCGTACTCGTTCTTATCATTTACTGGAATCACATGCACTGAACCAGGCATCGTAACTGATTCATACCAGATTAAGCCATCATCAGTTTCCTTCGGTTCAATTTCAATGTGGGCAAACTTACCAGAGTATTTAACAGATGCTGTAACAGCATTTTTTGTTACTTTGTCTACCCAGGCTTCCCAAGAAAAAACGTTTCTGATTTTTGCTGTGTCGAATTTCTTTGCCTCGGCCTCAACTGCAGTCCCTATAGCTTTTTGAACTTCCTCTGTGTTTGGTTCAGTGAAGAACAGGTTGTTGTAGCCGACTATGTCAAGATCAGTAGCTACTCCAGCTTTTGTTGCAACACTTTTTTTATTGAAAAGTGCAGCAAGAAGCGGAACAAAGCCAAAGTGTTCATATCGTGAAGGGCAAACAATCACGTCAGCGGATTTTAGTAATTTAAAAACCTCTGAGAGCTGGACATGATCTCTGATTGTAAGGTTCTTTGTAGAGTTGATTTTTGTCTCGTTTCTGCCAACTGCAAGAAAAGTGATATTAGTAAGATGTTTTGAGGCTTCATAGAATAAGTCAAAACCTTTTGCTTTGTTCATTCTGCCTAGGAACAAAACATTGTTTTTTGTTTGCCCTTCAAATGGTGCGTTTATCTCGCTCGGTACTTTTACACCAGGATACACCAAAAAACACCTATTCTTAGGCAATATCTTACTCATAACTTTGAATTCATGAGTAGTATTTGCGCACCAGCTTACTTGTTGCGCTAGCTTACTTTCTGCGGCTAGTGCTTCATAATCTGGCTGTGTGCGTTGCTCATTGAATGTAAATGAGTGAGAGAAGTATACTATTTGGCCAAAAAACTTAGTTTGTACTTTAGAAACCCAAGGTTCAGCTATCCAGTAATGTGCAATGTATAAGTCTGTATCATCGTCTGGTTCGAATAAGTCCAAGTCTTCTTTTAGTGCAGAGTATGCTTGTTTCCTGTCGAGGCGCGTAGCTCTACCTGCAGATATAAATCTGATGTGTACATTTTCTGTGTATTTGAAGTCCGTATCATTTGCTCTAGATTTTCTTACTACGATAGTCACATCATGATTATTCTTAGCCAGGGCTTCACAACTTTCGCGAATATATTGATTCATCCCACTACCTTCAGCTTCTCCATCTTCATGCGGTCGGCTGTACGGGGCTAGGACAGTTATTTTCATTTTATTATTTTAACCTATTGAAAGCTTCGAGTGAATCAAAAAAATGACGTTCATAGAAAGATATGTCTTCAAGTTTATATCTGATTTTAAATAGTTCTGGGTGGAACTTTTTGTAATAGGCACGACGTACCCAAAAGCGCCCAAGTCGCAGTACAAGAATGGCTTGTGCTGCATCGGTTGCAAAGTCAGGCATGTACTTTTCAATAAGTTTTGCTCTGTTGGTCTCGCTAACAATGTAGTGAAAGAATAGGCTTATTAAATCATCATAAGCATGAGTACCAAAATGAAATGTAGCAAAGTCTATAGCAATGATTTCTAAGTCATCTATTGATGTTACATCAGAAAGTGTGAAAACATTTTTTACAATATAGTTTTTTGGGGTAGCATCTCTAAATGGCAAGTGCGGGCAATCATTTAGTGCTGTAACAACTTGTTGTTCGATTTTTTTCAGGAGGTTATATGGTTTTTTCTGATCTAAAATTAACATTACCTCTTTAATCTCAGATAGCTTTTGGGCAAACGGGTAAGGAACTTCAATTGCAAAGTGAGAAGATGATTGCAGGGTCAACATGTCGCATGCAAGTTTGTCTAAAATTTTAAAAATAGACTCATCATCTCCGTTGAGGTGCAGCTGCTCAAGTAGCTGAAAAACAGATATGCCAGGACAAAAAGAGAGTGTGAGGCTGTTTTTATTGTGATTCAACAATTCTGTAATCCGAAGGTCGGATGTCCTGGCGATTTCTAAAGATTTTACTTCACGATCTGTTTGTTGTTCGTCGCTATATTTAGTTACAGTAGATGGTGTTACAACTATGTTCTTGCGCTCTTTTATCAGGCTGTCTAAATGTTGCTCCATAGTAGTTCAAAAATACTTTTCGATACCAGTAATGTCAAGCGATTCTTTTCCTACTCTTATTTCTGCGTCGTTTTCATTTGTCAGGATATGTGGTCGTTATTTGCAAAAAAATTTATCAATTTGTTATGCTGTATTAATGAATGATTTCGTTATACATGCTTGTGAGCAAGTTTTAAGATTTACTACAGTAAAAAACTGGAATGACTTGAGCGAAGAGAGAAAAGTGCAGCTATCTTTTAATATTGGAGTGCTTGCTTTGGGTTTAGGGTTGACCAAGGGAGAGGGTTACGATTCTTTAGCTGGTGCAAGTAGGGGAGATGTTACGGTGCAAGAATTCCATAAGCACTTAAGGTCTCTGACGACTCTTCACGGTGTGCAGATTGATGAGGCGAATGTGGCTAAGGTTTTTTGAGATAGGAATTATTATGATAATTACAAAATGAACAAAACTACACTAATAATTTTAAAAGCATTTGGATTTGCTGTTCTGGGCCTGACCATTGTGTCTATACTTTTTGTGATTGTTAAAAGTATTGCTAAGGAATGCACAGTAGATGAGGGGAGTTTTATGGGTAGTCGTATTGTTCAAACATGTGATTGTTTTGGATTTGAAGTGTTTGATCATCGGGAGGCCGGGTCAGATTCTAAGTGCCTAGGTTATGTTGTGGAAGTGAATAGATATTAAGTTCTAGTGTACGTTGAGGCCGGGTCAGCCTCGCTGGATGGCTTTGACACGATGCAGTAACAGTTGTATTGTGTGTCTAGTAAATTAGATAGAGAGGTGGGTCACCATGAGTAAAAAACAGAAAATTGCACTGGGGCTGCTCGGATTTCTCAGCTATCCGATTTTCGGGTTTGCTTCCCCGGCAATCATTGGGTTTCTCTTGATTCTTTCCGCAGTTCCATAAAGCTACACATCTCATAGTAAGCGCTTCCGCCACGAAGAAAACCAAATCTTCGGAGGCGGTTTTCTTTTTTCTTTAAGTGTTGAATTTCTGTCCACGTTGAGGAGTGTTTGTTTCAAAATCAATCGCAGTATTTATATGGGGAGGTAAAGGTGGTATCTTTATGTAATATGATGCTTATTGTCGTGGTGTCAAACAATTTACTATAAGAATTAAGATAAGATGTTTAAATACAAAGCAACCCGAGACCTTCCGAAGCTTGGTAAGATTAAAACTGAATGGGACTTAAAAAATCTTTACTACAAATCAGAAAAGGATCCGCAAATTGAGGCAGATATAAAGGCGACCGAGACTGCTTATCGCGCTTTTATTAATAAGTGGAAAGGTAAAGATTTTACTTCTGACCCAAAGATGCTCGAAAAAGCTCTAGCTGAAAAGGAGACGTTGTCTGGTATGGCGGCGAGTACTCGACCAGCTCGTTATTTTTCATTTCGGATGGTTTTAAATTCTAATGACAATAACGCTAATAAGCAGCTGGCGCTCATTCATCGACGTTTTCAAAAACTTCAATCAGAGATATTGTTTTTTGATCTTACTCTGGGTTCGGTTCCTAGGTCACTACAAACCAAACTCCTTAAGGCGCCAGAATTAGTACATTTTCGCTACTATCTAGAGCGAGCATTTATTAAGGCTGCTCATCAGCTCAACGAAGATCAAGAAAGAATCATCAACCTAAAAAGTCGTCAGTCGTATGATATGTGGACTAATATGACAGACAAGATTATTGGTAATCGTGAAATTGAGTGGGAAGGAAAAAAGCTTCCTATCAACGAAGCAGTAAATACTATCGACACTCTGCCGAGCAAGCAAAAACCAAAGCTGTGGAAGCTTATCCTAGAGCAGATGGAGCAGATTGCAGAAGTGGCCGAGCATGAATTTAATGCCATCGTCACAGATGTGCGTACTGAAGATGAACTACGTGGTTATAAAAAGCCATACAGTGCTACGGCCATCAGGTATGAAGATACCGAAAAAAGTATCGAGAGTGTCGTAGAGGCAGTGAGTAAAAAAGGGTTTGCTCTGAGTAAGAAATTTTACAAGTTGAAAGCCATGTACCACGGCGTTGATGCTCTCGACTATAGCCAGAAGTACGACTCAATTAGTAAAGAAATAGAGATAGATTTCCCTCAAGCGGTGGAAATATGTCGCGATGTCTTCTATAGTGTCAAGACTGAGTACGGTGAGATTTTTGACCGCATGCTGGTCAACGGTCAAATAGATGTTTTCCCAAAGAAGGGGAAGCGAGGAGGAGCCTTTATGTCTAGTGAAGTGGGTCATCCGACACATGTGATGCTTAATCACGTCAGTAACTTTAAATCACTCGAGACACTGGCCCATGAAATGGGGCATGCAATTCATGGCGAGCGAGCCAAACAGCTCAGTCCGTTTTATGAAGGTTTTACGATAGTGACTGCGGAATCAATAAGTACTCTGTTTGAAAATCTTGTTTTTGACGCTGTTTATAAACAGGCAACTGAGGCACAGCAGGCTGTTTTGCTGCACGACCTTATTGCTCGAGATGTCGCCACTATTCAGCGGCAGATTGCTTTCTTTAATCTTGAGCTTGAAATCCATAATGCTATTAGCGAGCAAGGGTCTGTGTCAAAAGAAGAATTGTGTAAGATGACAGTAAAGCATCTGAAGTCGTACCTTGGTCCGGCAGTGAGGGTTAGTGAAAAGGACGGTTACAGCTTTGTTTACGTGTCACACTTACGTTACGGTTTTTACGTTTACACGTATGCCTTTGGTCTGTTGATGAGTACTATTATGGCTGCGAAGTATAAGGCTGACAATTCGTACATAAATCAAATCGACCAGTTCCTCACGCTCGGAGCGTCAGACAATCAAGCTAATATATTCAAAGCTATCGGAATCAACACTACAAAAGCCGACACCTTCACAGAAGCTTTGAAAGCTCAAGAGGCTGATATAAAGACTTTTGAAAAACTTGTAAAATCCCGCATGAAATAGGGTTATTTATGTGTATATATTCTTATTCGGAGTAACTTGCTCTGGCGCAAAGCATGAGCTTTGACGGGGTGGGTATATTTCTATAGAATTCGAGTATGGTAAATAATACACAGGAGCTGATAGAAACGCTGAAAAGCCAACATCGAAAAATTCAGAGCGATTTGAGAGCGGCTTATGATGAATTGAAGTCGGAAGGAGAAACACCTAGTAGTGCAATTGTGGCCGATCTGAGCAGATTTAAGAAGGATTTAGAAGAACATCTCAAGTTGGAGAGTGAAGAATTCTATCCTGATTATTTGGCTAAAAAAGAAGCAAGAGGGGAGGATACAGATTCTGCTAAAAAGTTCATCAGAATGATGGACGATATTGGGGAAGTGGTGATGGCTTTTCTGTACAAGTACAGCACAGAAGAGGCGGTGGAGAATTCAAGGGATACTTTTGAAGATGAGCTGCTTGAAATAATTGATACTTTAAACACTAGAATAGAAACTGAAGAGCAAGGTGTTTACGATATATATCTCTTATCGTAACTCGCTGTTTTGAATGGACTTTAGAATAAAATAGATTGTGTTACATTTAGAGTAGTGGTTACTAGATAATCTTTTAACTATGAAAACTCTAAAATGTGATTTGTGCGATGTGACGGCAGAAGGTGAGTCATTTGAAGATTGGATGATGGCTCTGCGACCTCACTATATCGAAGCTCACGCTGATGTGATGAATGATTCTTCTAAAACTAAGGAAGATATGGAGCAGTGGATGAAGGAGAACAAAGCTCGTTTCGACGCAGCTTAGTAAAGGTGACGTCACAAAAGCCCGCAATATGCGGGCTTTTGTGACGTCTGGCGGCAGCTATTTTAATGAAAATATCTGTTGACACGACCAGCAAGTGACGTAGACTGAGATAGGGTTCTTTGACTAACTATTTGAAAACAAGGAGGTTGTCATGTGTGCAAGCAAAAGTGCTGAGCTGGCTGTTTCCGACTTTCCCATTTCCTTCTCAAAAACTGAACTCGATCGACTGGGTCAGAAGAATCGTTTGTCCAAGAAAGAACTGGCGGTTCTCCGAAGGATGATGGGGAAGAAAGTGGTGCGTATTATCTTGCGTGTTTACCACAATGTGGCCGAGGCTGATATTGCCGAAGCGATGAAGGATGTGGAAGTGGTGCGTGTCACTTTGCGCGAAAACACCCCCAAGTACTGGGGCCGTATCGTGGAGATAATCTATCGCTTTCAAGGCAAGGCAGGCAATTATCGCTACGTCTTTCACTTTGTTTCAGATACGGGAGGTCTTAATGGCAGACTGTATACCCAAACAAAAAACTTTACTCCGAAATAAATATAATGATATCGGAGAGGTGTGGGTTAACAGCCGGCTTTAATAAATCGGAAGATTTATTAAAGCCGGCTGTTTTATTTTACAGATCTTCTATCAGCTTCAAATCCTCCTGAATCTCCTTCATTTCTTGGGTTAGGATTTTTTCAAATTCTGGAAATTTCTCGAGCATTTTGATGAGTAAGTCCTCGTCGCTTTCATTTTTTTCAACAAAGTCTACAAACTCAGCTTGCTCTTCTTCGGAGGCAGCTGTGAGGTATTTTAGGTTGGCGCTTTCAAGTGCTAGAGAGCCGATTTCGTTTAGCAGAATTTCCCCCTCATCGGTTTTGTTTTTTGTTTGATCGTCTGACATAAGCTATTTTTTAACGGCTAATATGTATTTTGTGAATAATTCGTTGTAAGTCGTGTTTGGGGTGTGCGTTAGACCAAAGCCGTTCCTTGATGTCGAGGCTGTCATCTCTTGGTAGTGAGCTACCCAGTTATTCAGAGCGGTTAGGTTTGAGGCAGACTGATCCATTCCAAGTAGATTAAGGTAGGCAATTCTTTGGCCGGTGCCCGTATTGGCTAGTTCGGCTATGCCGGGTATTTTTACACCGTTAGGCAGTACTGTACCCTCCAGTGGTATAGTTTTAATTTTTTCAAATACAGGTTCAAATTTTTCTCCACCAAACCATGATGATGGCTGTGGTCCAGCAATATCTTCAATGGCGGCAATTTTAACAGCTTTAAAAGCTTCAACCGAACCAAACTCGTCTATGACCGACTGAGTGAGCGGGGTAGGTAGGTCTAGTTTGTGAGAAATACGCACCAGCTCCATGTCTGTACGAACGCTCCCTTCTACTGGTGCAGGCTCGGCTGATCTGTAGTCTGGAACAGGTCCAAACTTTTGCCCCCCACCTGACCTGGTGTCGGTAATCTTGGTCTCACTATGTTCGTAGTTGACTGAGTTTGGTCCTACTTCGGAAATCTCGGTGCGTGTGTGGCCTGGACCGTAATCTGTTGTTTTGATGGTTCTTTCAATCCCATCTTCTCCATAAATTCGCCCTATGCTCTCTTGGCCAGTCGGTGACATGTTTTCCACAGGTGCAAAGTTGGGTGAGTGGTTTATGTCTTTAACACTAGTTAGAATCGTTTCTTTTACAGGTGATTCATAAGGCGACTGACTAATGTGTCGAATGTCAGTCGGCGACATGTTTTCCACTGGTACCATGTGCGGTGCCTTGAAGTTTTCGGTGCGCAAAGCTTCACTAGCTGCGGTTGCCGATACTTTCTCTACTGTGAGGGTGCCGGCCTTTAGGGCGGCTACCTTATCATCAACTAAGGAATCAATGGCTTCAAGGTTTAGTTTTTCATCGGGATAAATAAGGTTTATGTTGCCGCTACTGACACCGAGCTCCTTTAACAGTTCTGGATTTTTCTGAGCCTCAGCAAAAACCTCCCTTAGGATAAGATTTTTTTCTGCGTTGTTTAGGTGGGATAATTTTTCTCCGAAAGTATCTTTGGTTATAGCCCAAAGAGTGTCGCCTTTTTCAACTGTATGTATCAGTGGGTCTGCCTCGAGTAGGGATTCTGCCGGAGCAGTGATGTTGACTTCTGTCGGTGAAGCTTCAGTTAATGATTCTGCCGGAGCAGTGATGTTGACTTCAACTGGAGTCTCGGTCGGCACGCCTGTGGTTTTAGGTGGAGCTTCTGGACTGATAGTAGCTTCTCCTCCTACAGCATCATTGGCTGGGGTGGGAGTAGTGTCTGGGGTCGAGGCTGCAATAGGCTTGATTGGGTTGATATTTTCAGAAGCTGAGGCGGTGGCTGCTTCAGCGCTATCAGAGAATCCAGCCAGACCAGCTAGTCCAGCACCACCAACAATCGCTCCAATGGCAGTAAGAGCTTTTCTAGCATTTTCACGGTTTTCTTTGCTTTGATTAGCATCAGTTAGAATTTTCTCCAGGACATCAATACTCTCTACGTTAAAATTGCTCTGGATTGTTTGTTCGGCTGAAGCGATTTGTGCGTCAGAATCCTTAGTCAATTTTTCTCCTAGCCAATTACCTGCCTTAGCGCCACCAATACCTCCAGCCACACCTCCGGCTACTCTAAGTGCTTTCAGTGCAGCTGCTGCTCCACCAGCCGCCAGAGCGACTCCACTACCAGCTGCTAGTCCAGCGCCGATTCCCGTTAGTGTGACTGACCCTATTCTGACAGCCCACTTGTGTTTTCCTAGTTTAGCCATCACTCGTCTACTCATTTCTATAGATTTTGTTGACTTCAGACTCTCTTGGTTGATTGTGAGTTCTTCAGCAAGAGGTTTTGTGATGAATTTACGGGCAAAAGCCACCTTGGTGTCGTGGTTGGTTTTATCAAAATCATTATATTCTTCATGCACATCAGCTCGCAAAGACATTACTCTCTGTAGCTGCTTAGCATTCTCCAATCTAGCTGACCTGAACGCTTCCTTTTTATCTTTCAATTCTTTTTGTAGGCCACTCTCACTAAAGTACTTAGTTCCTGCCTGTATCGCACGACCAATTATGCCTTTTTCTGAGTAGTCCTCGTTGTACCTTCTTAAGGCAGCTTGGTATTCCAATTGAGCCTTTGAGTAAAGTCCTTTTGAAGTTAACCATTCACCTCTGGCTGCTCTGTATGCTTCAAGGTCAGTTTCAGTGTATTCGAGTTCTTTTGTTTCTATTGCTGGGAGAGATGCATCTTCTTCACTCATTGCTCCTACTACATCACCTGCTGCTCCTGCGTCTCCAAGTTCTTCCAGAGGAATCTTCGAGGTGCTTTCTTCGAATGGTGCCTCCATATCCTCATTAGGATTCAGTTCAGGCTTCGCAACTTCAGGCAAGGAATCGGTTTGCCTGGCTGTCTCTACAGAAATCATTTTTTTATCTAAGGCCTCTTCCAATCTGTCTATAGTAGTTTCAGCATTTTCAATCAAATCGCTATATTCTGAGGTTAAGTAACTATTGTCTTCCTCTGTATGCTCGAATGACTCTGTTTTTCTTAGTAATGAAAGTCCATCATCAACGGCTGCAGAATACACATTTTTTAGTTCAGTTAATTCCTGGTACTCTTTTTCTATTTCAGGAGTAATTTCTGTTTTTTCTAAAATAATAAGTATTCTTATGAGTGAATTAGTTAATTTAGAGTAAGGGCCTTGGCCCTCCCGAGTTTCTTTTGAAGTTTCCGCTCCAAGGGATGGGTTGTTGTTCTCGACTACGTAATCCTCTGAATAAGATTCTTGTGTGTTATCTGGAATTGAAGGAGTTTCTAAACCAAATTCCTCAAAAATTCTATCAATTTCTGCTAGAGATCTTTTGATGGCAGCGTCGTATGTTCCAGCTGTCACTTGTGCAGCAACTGAGTCATTGTCGTAAAGACCTGCTTGCTTATCTTGAGCGTTAAGAATTAATTTCTTTAGATTAAAGAGTCTATCAATTCTATCTTTGTATTCCTGGTTCTCAATAATAGTTTCCGGTATAGAGTCTATCCGAGCAATCGCTGCCTGAACGTCGACAGCTTCTGTTGCTGCCTCTGGAGTGGATTGTTTTTCTTGTCCTTGCATGTCGAATGCCGTAGCTTCAGTTGGATTACCCATAGATTTTCCTTATAACGTTAATAGAAAAATTATACTACAAAAACTGAGTCAAAATTTGCTCGCTATGAATAAATTTACATTTATCTGATTTGACATTTTGCTGTAGTGAAATGGATGGAGAAAAACTTATGCTAGAAGACGACCTGATAATTACTTCAGTTTTTGGCTGAGTGCTGATGTATAATAATTTAATATCGTAGCAAGCTACGGGTTTGGTATATGGAAATTACATTAGAAAAATTCCGTGAAATGCTTGTTTTACCCGGGCATATTAGTGAGGATCAGCTCGTGAATGCTTCCCACGAAGCTGAGAAAAAAGGCAGTACGCTACAAGAAGAGTTGGTTTACGAAGGTTTAATTCTTGATAAAAATCTTGGTCGTACAATCGCTGATTATTTCGATCACCATTTTGTTGACTTGCACGAGGTTACTATTAAGGATGAGTATCTCGAGTTTATTCCTGAGATAGTGGCAAGAGCGCAGAGGACTATTGTTTGTGGGGTGACTGATGATACTCTCAGTCTGGCCACTGAGAAGATCAATAACTATGAATTTTTTAGACTTTTAGAAAAGAAAACTGGAAGGAATATTTCAGTTTTTTTGCAACTACTCAGGGGGTTGATAATGCATTGAAGTATTACAAGGGTGATCTGCATAGTCGTATTACCGAACTCATCAAGGCTTGTGAAGACAATCAGGAAACAGGTGATATTGTTCAGTTGGTAAATCTTTTTTTGGAGTACGCCAACGACAACCGCGCATCGGACATACATATTGAGCCACTAGAAAACAATATCCTGATAAGATTTCGAGTCGACGGTCTTCTACATGAAGTGGTTCGTTATCCAAGGTCACTGCATGACAAGGTTATTTTTAGAATTAAAATCATGGCGCATATGCAGACAGATGAACATGCTGCCGCTCAAGACGGTCGTTTTGAGTATCATCATGGAGAAGGAAATACTTTTGATGTACGTGTCTCGATTTTGCCAGTAACAGACGGTGAAAATATAGTAATGCGACTTTTAGATTCGCATACTCATCGATACACTTTAGAAAATCTCGGTTTAAATGAAAAAGACTACCAAAAGATTCTTGGAGCTGCCAAAAAGCCACACGGAATGATTATTACTGTTGGTCCGACCGGTTCTGGTAAGACTACGGTCTTGTATACAATTTTGGAAAAATTAAATAGCCCAGAGGTGAACATCATGACTATTGAAGACCCTGTCGAGTACGCTATCGAGGGGGTTCAGCAGACACAGGTAAACCAGAAAAAAGATCTGACGTTCGCCAATGGATTGCGTTCTATAGTGAGACAAGATCCCGATATTATTATGGTGGGAGAAATTCGTGATGAAGAGACGGCTGATATCGCCATCAACTCCGCATTGACCGGACACTTGGTTATCTCAACTTTACATACAAATGACGCGGCCACCACATTTCCGCGCTTGACCGAAATGAATGTAGAGCCGTTTCTGATAGCTTCTTCGGTCAATATCGTAGTAGCATTGCGGCTGGTTAGAAAAATCTGTAATCATTGCAAAGAAAGTTACATCCCAACTCCAGCAGAGATAGAAATTATAAAAAGTAATGAAAAAGTGCTCGAACATATAAGCACTATCACAGCTGGTAAAGACATCTCTCAGTTGAGATTGTATCGAGGGGCAGGGTGTAGAGTTTGTCAGCAGACTGGTTTTAGTGGGCGAGTTGGTATTTTTGAAGTGTTGGAAGTGGACGAAAATATCAGGCTTCTCATCACCAAGAAAGAATCTGCTGATGTGATAGCAGCAGAGGCGATGAGAGCTGGTATGGCGACACTTTTGTACGACGGAGTAGTGAAGGCAGTGAATGGAACTACAACAATCGAGGAGGTAATTAAAGTAGCAGGTGTATAAAATATGGGAATTTTTAACACAGTTTCACCACAAGAGCGAGTAGATTTTACTAAAAATCTAGCGATTATGTTGAAGAGTGGAATCACCATCAATGAAGCTTTGGCGGAGTTGGCTGTGCAGAGTGATTCAAAGCGTTTTTCAGAAGTGATTAAGCGAGTGATGATTGACGTTGAGAATGGAACCTCGCTTTCAAAATCTTTTGGGAAAGAAGAAAAGATTTTTGGAAGTATTTTCGTGAGTTTGATTAGAGCAGGCGAGGAGAGTGGGACTCTGCAGGGGAACCTTCAGTTCTTATCGGATTGGTTAAATCGCAGTACGGATTTGAGAAGAGAAGTGGCGGCAGCTACCATGTACCCAAAGTTGGTGTTTGGGGCAGCTATCTTGCTTGGCGGAAGTTTGGCTTTATTTATTCTGCCAAAATTAGTGCCTTTGTTTGGTAGCTTGAATGTTGAGTTGCCAATCATTACTAAAGTATTGCTGGCTATTTCTCTGTGGGTTCAAGAGTATTGGCTCCTTACAATCTTTGGTGTGGTTGGTGTAATAGCTGGGATTATTTATATAAATTCGTTTTATGTATTTCGCAGATTATTCCATATTATGTATCTACATATACCGTTTATGGGTGAGATGCTTAAGGACTATCAGCGGGCATTGGTTGCTCAGCTTTTTGCGACTTTGCTCAAAAGTGGCCTTTCTCTGAATGAGTCGATTCATATCGTGTCTGAAGCGGCTACTAATATTTCTTACCAAGAATCACTCAGGGTGATACATGGCAAGTTGGTGAAAGGTACGACATTGTCTGACTCGATGAGGCATTTTGGTAAGCTGTTTCCAAATATGATGATTAGTATAGTGTCGGTGGGAGAGAAAAGTGGTTCTTTGGTGAAGTCCTTTGAGTATTTGTCGGAATTTTTTTCCAAAGAAGTAAATATGCAGGCTAAAAAAATTCCGACAATTATCGAACCGCTCCTCCTTGTCTTCATTGCCGTTATTGTTGGTTTTGTAGCTTTAGCGATTATTATGCCAATCTATGAACTTACAAGTAGTTTTTAAAAAGTATAGAAATACAGCGGGTTTTACTTTGGTAGAAATGATTTTGGTGTTGGCAATAATGCTTACTATTGGTGTTTTTGTTTCACCGATTGGTATTTCATTTTATCGCTCGCAACAGCTCAATGAAGTCTATGATGGTCTGACTAGCGCAATAAGGCAGGCGGAAATGTTTTCGCTCTCAGGTAAAGGTGGTCAATCATACGGAGTTTACATTGGCGACAATGAATATATTTTATTTTCAGGTGAAAGCTATAGTGCGAGAATAGTTGGTGAAGATTCCTCATACTACCTACCCGCTTCTGTTTCGGTATCAGGTCCAAATGAAATAGTTTTTTCTCAACTGTCTGGAGAGCCTAGTGTCACTGGGCTTTTGACTATTTCGCTCGGAAATAAGCAAAAAGTAATTGAGATTATGGCGTCTGGAAATATTAGTAGATAATTATGTGTAATTACTTTCAAGATAACTCACAAAGAGGGCAGTCACTGATTGAGATTCTGTTTGCGATTACTATTTTCACGATTGGAGTAGTAACGATTGGCTATTTGGTTATTGATGCCAAAACCATGATGCGATACTCAACCGACATGACCGAAGCTAGGCTACTTGCTACCGAAGGGTTGGAGGCGGTGACTTCAATCCAAGTTGAAGATTTTGGTTTGTTGTCGGAGGGAGATTTTGGGTTGGTGATAGAAGATGGCTCTTGGTCACTGATTATTGCTCCAGACCAGCAAGAAAAATTTTCTCGCACAATCAGTATTGAAAACATTGATGTAAACATTAAAGATGTTACTTCGACCGTAACTTGGAAGATTTTGAGCGGTAAAGAAAAAAACATTTCTTATACGACCAGGCTTTATAATTGGATGCAGAATGATAGACAGGCCGGCAGTTTGGCGGTCGATGACTCAGGTGTGTCTGTTGTTGCTTCTAGTACAAAGCTTTCAGGATTGGTTTTGGAAAATATAGGCGCCGAAAATATCATGCTTACAAAGATGGTAGTCGAGTGGAGTGGGTTGCCAAAGCTTAGCCTGATTACCCTTGAGGGTGTCGACCTTTACACTGCCTCTACCTCTGGCTTGGTTGGTTCAGGGGAGGAGATTGATGTCTTGGATTATCAGCTTGTGTCGTCGTCTTGGCAGCATGTACTAGATGGGATTGAGTTTGATGGTGAGTTGCCGGAGGATACCAATTTTATCGTTCGTTTTGTATTTGAGGATGATAGTGAACGCTCAGTCTATGTGACACCGTAATAATATGAATTCTTCCTCTAAAACAAACCAGCTAGGATTTACATTGATAGAAATTTTGTTGTATCTGACTCTGTCCTCGATTATGGTGGCTTTGATAGGAGGCATTGGAGTCAATGTCTTGTCTGGTCTAACCAACGCAAAAGCCGAAGAAGATCTTCAATACAACGCTCAGTTTGTGATCGAAAAAGTCCGAACATATATTTTGGCTGCTGACAGCATAGGTTTTCCAGAAGTAGGTGCGGCTTCATCATCACTTCATCTTGTGATGAGTGATTCGTCAAAAAATCCGACTAAGATTTTTGAACAAAATGGAATGGTGTTTGTTCAGGAAGGGGAGAATGCTCCGGCGCAGTTTTCTGGTGACAATATAGTTGTCTCGGGTATGGAATTTTTCAATATGACCAAGGCTGACGAAGCGGGCACGTTGCGTATTTTGGTCCCGATGAGTATATACAATCCAGACGGAAAACATTCTCTTAGGGCTAGTTCGACTTTAAAAACTACTTTAAACTTAAAGTATCCATGATAAAAAATAACGAAGGATTTATCGCGCTCACTTCAGTCTTGATTTTGTCAGCCATTTTTTTGTTTATCACAGTTAGTATGGCAACAAGAGCGATCACTGTTTCTGAGACTAGTGTTGCGTTGCGTGAGAGGGATACGGCTAGATACTTGGCCAGAGGCTGTGTCGAATATGCCCGTTTGGCGCTACAGAGAACCTTAGATTATCGAGGTGATGAGGTTATAATCATTGGAGATGATTCCTGTAACATTCTTGAAATCGAAGGAGAAGGGAAGAGTAATCGGGTGGTAAAAGTAGAGGTAGCTGTCGGTATGCATTCGTACTTGATTGAAGAAGTTATTGAAGAAGTGAGTCCTGTTATGAAGGTGACTTCATCGGAGCGAGTTATCCAATTTTAAATATGAAAAATCTTAATTTAATAGGAATAGACGTAAGTGAGGCCTCGATAAAGGTTCTTCAGTTGGGTAAGAATAATTCCACCGTTGCTTATGAAAGTGCTGCTTTGCCAGCCGGAGTGGTTCAAAGAGGCAATGTTTTAGATGGTGAAGCTTTTTCTAAAGCTCTAAATGACGTACTGAGCAAGATTAATCCGCAGTTGTTGGACAACAAGGATTCTGTTTTTCACGCAGTTCTGTGCATGCCAGAGTCTAAGCTTTTTTCGCATCACTGTGTCGTGCCGGCCGATGTTAAGAAAGCCGATTTTGAAACCTACGTTAGGGGTGAGGCAGAAAAAATAATTCCCCTAAAGTTTGAGAATATTTATTGGAACTACCATGTAGCGGAAGAGAACGGGGTTAATAACGCTACCTTTGTTGGAGTCAAGAAAAGTGATTTAGATGCATACGTTAAAGCATTCAAATCTGCTAATGTTGAGCCGACTTTTATTGGTGGCGAGTTGTTTGCACTTGGTCGGTCACTCCTGCCAAACCCTCCTTTTCAAGATGACTACATAATTCTTGATATCGGAGCTTATTCGACTACGATTGGTATATTTAGTGTAGATGCTGTACCAAATATGTCTATTTTGGTACAGAGAGGTGGAAATTCGTTCACTAGGCATGTATCTGAGAGTCTGGGAGTTTCGGTCGAAGAGGCTGAAAGATTAAAAAGAGAGTACGGAGTAGATTCAGCTCACGAAGATACTAAGGTTCCAGGCGCCCTCAGAGACAATATGTCGCTATTGATAGACAAAGTGATAGAAGCAAAAAACTATTTTGAGAACAAATCTGGTAATCCAATCAAACACATAATCGTAGCGGGCGGCTCGGCCTTGATGCCAAAGATTTGCGACTTTATTGCTAGTCGGACTGGGGTAGAGACGCTGGTAGCCAACCCTGTTCAAAAAATAAAAGAGCATGACTTGTTGGATAAAAGTATTCATGGAATCTTTTTGGCCAACGTAATTGGATTAGCCTTGCCTGAGAATTATGAAAAGTTTTCACACCTCAACTTGTTTACTCAGTATCAGCATGACCCAAAAAATATTATCGACCAGCACCCAGCTTCACGTCAGATTCGTTCTTTTTCAGATTTTAGAGACGTGCTGTACATTCTTTGGAAAAAGAATCTGGCTATTTTGTTGCCCAAAATTAAGTTAATTCTGACTGCGACACTTTTGATTGTGGCTGTTAGTTTTTTGCTTTGGGTTTTGGTTTCGTATCTTTAGGTTTTATTGGTCATGTTAAAAAGGTTTAGTTATTCAGTTGGAGAAAGGAAAGCAGCTTTTACTTTGGTCGAGGTTTTGTTGGTGGTCGCTCTCTTGGCTATTTTGGCTATGGTTACCATTGTTGCCATCAATCCGTCAAAACATCTTACAAAATCCAGAGACTCCGGCAGGATTACTGATGTGTATTCTATCCTGAGTGCGGTACATCAATACTCTCTAGATAATGATGGTGTTTTTCCAGAAGTGATTACTTTAGACGAGCAAGAGATTTGCTCAACTGGAAGTATTGATTGTGCCGGTATGGCTGACCTGTCTGTTTTGACGAGCGGTGCGGAGTATATGGAGTCAATGCCAATTGATCCTTCTTGTAAAGCAATCCAAACAATCTGTACAGAGTTTGGAACTGGCTATTCCATCAAAACTGAATCGAATGGAAAAGTGACAGTGTCGGCTCTACATCCAGAAGTTGAAGATTCAATTTCTGTAACTAGATAATGTTCAGTAAGGGGATATGTCAGTTGGTTATTTGTAACTAGCTTTATATAATAAAGGCAGTATAAGATTTGTTTGGGCAGAAGTTTTTATTTATCCTAATTACACATATTGTGAAAAAAAATATTACACGAGGATTTACACTTATTGAGGTATTGTTGGTTATTGCAATCCTCGCGATTTTGGCAGCTGTGGTTATTATCGCTATTAATCCCGCTAAGCAATTAGGAGAAGCAAACAATGCACAAAGACGAAGTGACGTTAGAACTATTCTAGATGCCGTTCAGCAGTACTCATTAGACAACGGTGGATTGTATCCTGATAGTATTCAGTCAGGTGGTACTTGTATGTCTGAAGGTTTGGATATTTGTCAGTTCGAGTGGCCTTGTGACGGTATCAACCTAGATATTCTTGCAGAGAATCAAGTGTACCTAACAGGCATCCCAATTGATCCATCTGTTACAACGGACGACATCACTGGTTACAAAGCTGTTTTGACAGACGACGGAAGATTGAGTGTTTGTGCGCCTTTGATGTACGGTGATGAACACATTGTTGTAACTCAGTAGTGCTGCTACGATAGGACTCAAATACCTTCTCGATAAAGATAGATATAAAAAGTAAGTCAAATAATGTTCTATTCATCCCATCCAAGAGAAACAGCGTCCGTTTACATAAACGCTGTTTCTTCTTTGGGTTTTTGTATTATCGCTAAATTATGAGTATGAAGAACAGTAATAGTGAAAGCGGTAATAGCAACACTCTACAGGGTGCAGGTTTTCCTGTAGCGGACCAGAAAGTGCGTCAGCGGGAAATTGCTCAGGCCAGCAAAGATATTGAAAGCCTATTAGCACAAGGTGACCCACTTATCGCAAATCCCATCATCGGTGTCCTTTCCCAAACGGCGCTGATCGCTGTGACTGATGTCTATGGGGATATTATTTACGCCAATGATTTTTTCATTAACATATCGGGTTATACAAAAGATGAATTAGTTGGACATAATCACCGTATTTTAAAATCGGGTGAGCATGACAATGCGTTCTATAAAAAGCTTTGGGATACTGTTTCTTCAGGGAGAGTTTGGCGCGGCGATATGAGAAATAGGTCAAAAGACGGTTCTTCATTTTGGGTTGATACTATCATTGCTCCTGTGCTAAAGAGTGACGGTAGCATTGCACACTACATCTCAGTTAGGTTTCTAATAAATGACAAAAAGATTGCTGAGGAGGAGCTACATAAGAAAACTGAAACGCTAGAGAGTTCAATTGCAGAAATGAAAGAGAATGAAGTTGCGCTTGAAAATGTTAAAAAAGCTACATTGAATATTCTCGAAGATCTTGACGAAGAAAAAAAGGCGGTAGAAAGGAAGGTGGTTGAAAGAACTCTTGATATTGAGCGAGAGAAAGAAAAGCTGCTTCAGGTAACAAACAACATGAAAGGAGGGGCAATCCTTTTCGACTACGAAGGCAATTTAGCTTTTGTTAACAACAAGCTTTTTAAGATGCTTGACATCAAGCAGACCGACATTGAAAAAGACAATATTGTCGATTCTGTTTATTCGTACTTTGAGCAGACGGAAATCAAAGATTATTTTAAAGATTTTTTCTCAGGTAAAACTTTCACAGTTCCAGAAATTGATAGTAACGGAAGGATATATGAAATGCTATTTCTTTGTCTGGATAAAGCGGAGGAAGATGGGCAAAATAATGGTTACTTCTTTTTGTTGTATGACATTACTGATGCAAAGCTCTTGGAGCGTTCGAAGAGTAAGTTGGTGGCAGTCGCTTCTCACCAACTGCGAACACCGCTTACAGCTATGCGAGGTAATGTAGAAATGCTTATTGACGAAAGCTATGGTCCACTCAATAAAGAACAGCATGAGCTGTTGGGGGATATTGATATCTCGACCAATCGCCTCATTAGTATGGTGAATGACATGTTGGATATCACCAAGATAGAGCGAGGTGATCTAAACATGAAGCTTGAGCAAGTAAAAGTGAAGGGGATTATAGATTCTATCAAATCTGATTTTGATGATTATGCTAAGCGTCGTGGTGTTTCCGTTATTTCAGAAGTTCCTGAAGAGCTATCTGTTTTTGGAGACAGTTCAAGAATCAGACAGGTGTTCCAGAACCTGATTGATAACGCCATTAAATATAGTACAGACCCCGGTGAATTAAAAATCACTAGTAATGTAAAAGGAAACTTTGCTCAATTTATATTCAAGGATAAAGGGGTTGGTATTCCAGAGATGGAGCAGTCTAGAATATTCGGTAGATTTTATAGAGCTTCAAACACAGCAAACTATTCAAGTAGTGGTAGTGGACTTGGTCTATACATTGTTAAATCTATCATCAGTCAGCTGGGTGGAGATGTTTGGTTTGAATCTAAAGAGGGAGTCGGCACGACATTCTATGTTACGTTACCAATAAAAGAAATTAAAGTTAATGACAAATAATCACGGAGCTGGATGTAATTTATTTAGTTGTCTCCAAGGTAAGGTTATTCTTTGTGTAGAAGACGAAGATTTGATTCTATCAATGTACGAAAAAAGGCTGGCTATCGCCGGTGCTGAAGTTTTGGGTGCGATTGATGGTGAGCAAGCATTAAATATTCTTGCTGAAAAGGAGGTGGATATCGTTTTGTTGGATTTAGAGATGCCAAACATGGATGGTGTTGCAGTGCTTGAATCATTAAGTAAAAGTGAGAAATTTAGCTCTATACCAGTTTTGATTCTTAGCAATTCATCCCGGGTAGATGATTACAAATCTATTGTTGCGTTAAAAGAAATGGGGGCAGTAGAGGTGATACTAAAAAGTAATATTTCTTTAGTTGCTTTAGTTGAACGCATATCTGAATTACTCGCATTATCAAAATAATAATGTGGTATAGTTTGCAAATATATGGCGCATATTATTTTACTTTGTGAAGATGAAGAGTTCGTTGCTAGGTCTTATATTAGAAAGCTTGAGCTCGAAGGCTTTGAGGTTCAGCATGCGCACAATGGTAAAGAGGCAGTTGAGATGTTTGAGGCTGGATCATTTGATTTGGTGCTACTTGATTTGATGATGCCTTTAAAAAATGGCTTTGAGGTTCTTGCCGAAATTCAGAACATGATTAAGAATGGTTCTAAAGCAACTCCGATAATCGTGGCTTCAAACTTGGGACAAAACTCTGATATCGAGGAAGCAAAGAAACTTGGAGCGATTGATTTCGTTGTTAAATCAAATATTTCTCTTAAAGAATTGGTAGAAAAGATTAAGCAGTATTTGCCAGAGTAGTCTTTGAATAGTGGATGCGTAAAGGCCGGCCCCTTCAGGGCCGGCCTTTACAATGTTTAGACAGCCTCTTATTTGATTGCTTTTATGATTTAACGTTGTACAATCGCATAAGACCTGCTCATTGTTAGAGCGCTAGGACTTCAGGAGTTAAACATGACTAGAATCAGTTTTGATGCTAAACGTGGCGAAGAACTCATGGCTACTCTGCTTGATGCTTATAGAAGAACTCATGGTGTTCATTGGTATCGTCCAGAGACGCACGCGCCACAACATCTTAATCGTCCAAATGGAATGAATAGGGGAGGTTTAGAATGGCGTAGGTGGATATCAGTAGCGGGTGGGACGGATCGTCGCACGGTAAGCAGTCATCACTACGCTGCACATGTAGATCTGTATGCTAAATACCCTGAGATGTATACTCCTCAGGCAGCAATGCTTAGTCCAGAGATAGTGGAGCAGCGATTGCGCAAGCATGGTTTGTCTATGCCCAGGCAAACGTCACTTTTCTGGCCAGTCTTTGCAGGTACACTACAGAGACTGTTTCAGGATGATCCTTTGAATATTTTCAGGGATGGGAGTATTGAATCAATCATAAAATTTAAGCAGCGCTTTAAGAAAGAAAATGGTTATGATCCGCTGCCTGGATACGGACCAAAAATTGCATCCCTGGTCGCAATCTTTTTTGAAGAGTGTGGACTGATTAAGATAGATGATGCTTTGCCTGTCGATTTACACCTGCAGCGAATATTTATATCTACAGGAATAGTGATTCTAAACGAGATTGTAACAAACGAACATCTTGAAAATCCAATTAGGTTATTCTTGTGTGAACTTTGCTATAAACGGGGGTGGAATCGAGTTGAGCTCGCACATGCACTATGGTTCCTAGGTAATAAAGCTTGTTCCAGGTGTCAGCATCATGCTGAAATGTCGCTAGCTTGCTCTTTGTATAGTGAGTGTAATGGAAAAGCTTCAAGTAGAAAGTACTTCCGTAAAGGGGTCTGGGATCCTGGCATGACATCATGCCGCAAAGGAGGGAGTTTGATGTTTCAGCTAGAGCCGACATCTCCTAATTCAGGACAGATTCCTCTCTTCAGTTCTCTATAGGGTTAGCTTTAGTTTGAGCGTCGTCATATTCGTGACGGCGCTTATTTATTAAAAAAAGGGCAGCCAAGCTTTGGCTGCCCTTGTTGTGTAAAGCCTCCATCCGCTCAAGAGATTACTTCTTTAATTCTCTTGGTTACGGATGTGGCGCCTCGACCACCTTGGATCCCCGCGATAATCTGGGGCGCGGTTTGTCCGACAAGGTCTATTATTCTTCCAACTGCTGTTACTGCTGTCTGACTTGCAATTTTTTGCATTTTGTCATCTGTGTGAAAGTGCGCAACAGCTTCAAGATGACTACATCCTTGTCCAATTGTCCATTCAAGACCAGACCTGACTGACGTGCGAGCAGTATTAACAGCGTCTTCTATGGTTAACTCAAACATAGTATTCTGACCGTTGATCTCCTTAATCTGTTCCGTCACCCATCCGGCAACCGCCTTAGCTGTTCGGTAGTTGACAACCATTGTGTATGCAAGACCCATCAACTCAGTTTCGTTGAAGCCAATTCCTTGTGCAACACGAGCTTCTTGCAGGCGTGCGAGTTCACAGAGAAGTGCAAAACCTATGCCTTTTTTGAATTGACTGCTTGGAAGAACCAGGTTTTGTATCTCGACTGGAAGTGAGGTAAATCTGATAGAGCGCCTCACTTGATCTGGCTTTTTTCCCAACGATCTTGAAAATGTTGCCAAGGTCAGGTTCGGTCTGCTTTTCTTTTCCTGTCTCCATAAAAGTGCCAGAAAACGAGCTTCGTCGTCGAGGGTGACTTGTTGGTGTAAATTCTCCTGAAACTGAAGACGTAGAGCTTTAGAAAAAGAGATTCCGACCCATAACTGGCAACCAAAATATGTGCCCTTGTTCATTTGTACGGCCTTGAGGCGACGGTGACCAGCCACAATAAACAAGTAATGGTCACACCCAAGCTCATCAAGATAAACAGGGGAAAAGCTACTTATTTTATACTCTGTTCCCCACATCGCATTGATTTGTTTTAGGTAACGTCTCGACTCACTCTCTGTCAGTGCGATAACGATAGCAAGATTCATTTGGCCTGTTTTCTTGATGCTGGCAGACAGATCATCGATACTGTCAGTAGAAATCGTTGATCTCATTTGTGCAAGAACGTTGATTGTGTGAAGGGGTAGATTGACCCAATAGACTCCTTCTGGTGGCTCTGCTGTGCATTCCACCAGGCTCAATTTTTCTTGTGTCATGTGAATCTCCAGATTGGACAATTCAAATAAAGTTACAGTGAACTAGTTTCTAGATTTAACATACTACTCACAAAAGACAACGTCAACACAAATTGGTTGACGTAAACAAAATTAGTGGTATTTTTCTATAAATTGTTCCTTTGGAGAATGACATGAATCAGATAATTCAGATCAGGCCTCTTCGTTGGTGGGTCAAGATTGTTGGTTGGATGCTTTATCCCTTGATGCGGTGGTTGTCTGGAGCTCCAGACGAAGAGCCTCGCCAGACTTTCTGGCTCACTCACGATGAGTTGAGTGCAGAGCAGGCTTCGCGCTTGGATCCTGCTAAAAGTGTTATTTGCCTAGGTGACGAATCCGCTTGCGATCGTTTTCTTTGGGGGTTCATTCCGCAATTCATGGCTGCAAGATTTGGTGGCTGGGATAAGTACGCTGTGCTGCAGCCGGACAGACTTTTGGAGGATTGGTATGTTGGTTGGCAGGCGCCTGATGTATCTGGTCTGTCTTTGGTAAGAATCAAGGGGCCATGCCGAGTCTTGTTGGGACCTTTTGAAACCTCGTTCTTTGGTTTGAATGCAAATGGAGAACAGATTAACATCCAAAAAGTTTCCATTGGTCAGACCGGTGATGGGGGGCATTATTGTTTGACTCCATTCCTTTGATAAAAGCCCTTGCAGCGTGCTGCAAGGGCTTTGCTATAATTATTTTATGAAAGATAAAGAGGTTTTAGTTAGAGATAAAATGCAGTCGGATTACCGTTACTGCTTGACTGAGCCTGTGGGGGAGAATTTTCATCTAAACTTTAAGCCACAGCTTACACCAAAGGAAATGCTTGAGATGGGTGTCTTTGGAGGTCTGTATTTTTCTGACCAGCCAGCTGAGTTTCCTGCTGACTGGTTTGTAAATGCGAAATTATCTATCGATGGCAAGTCTCACAAAGAATTAAATTATTTCGGAGTCTTAGCTAGTCAGTCGTTATCGGTATGGAGAGAGAAAGGTTGGATACATAGCGACGACCCAAGAGGTTGGTTTCAGTGGTATTGCCGGTACTATCTCGGTCGTCGTCATGGAGATGACGAGCGGCAAATCAAACGCTGGAAAGCTATCAGTCGTCATGTAGCGCAAGTGTCACACAACTGTAGGCAAGGGGATATTTTCTGTAGACCTAAGCAAAGACAGGCTATTTTGCATTGGGCCTATGATTCTAGAAGACTCTAATTATCGGCTATAGCTAGTAAGTAAATAAGTGTTATAAATAAGCTTATAATAGGATATGTCTGTTTATCGTTGACAAAATATTCTATGTGTGGTAGTGTATGGATTCAAATCGAATTGTACTAAACAAATTGTTTATGCATTTCTCAAAAGGTTTGAGATTTATTTACTTTTGTTTAAAACAATATGCAAACAGGAACTATCGCTCGTTTAAATAACGGCTACGGATTCATTACTCGAGAAGGAGAAGACAAGGATCTTTTCTTCCATGTTAACGAACTACAAGGTGTAGCGTTTGACGACCTACGAGAGGGAGACAAACTACAGTTTGAAGTTGGTGAAGGCCCTAAGGGTCCTAACGCTGTAAACGTTAGTCGAGCTGCTTAATAAGCGCTTTGAAAAAGGCCGGCCCCTTCGGGGCCGGCCTTTTTCTGTATCATAATTACAGGTGGCAGAAACATATTTTCAAAACGTAGTATAATGGTAGAGGTTATTAAATAACGGAAGAAATCATGTTAACGCTTTACTACAAACCATCTTGTCCATTTTGCCAGCGAGTTTTG
>JAGQMJ010000010.1 GCA_020428685.1 Candidatus Kaiserbacteria bacterium | reverse complement strand
CAGGCCCCTTCGGGGCCGGCCTTTTGTCTTCCTTCCTAAACCCTCACCAACAAGGCTATCAAGCGCTCAATTTTCTTCTTATCAGACTTTGCACATGAATCTAAGGATAACTTCACGTATTCCTCAAACGCACCCGCTATAGCGCCTTTTACGGCCAAAAACTGTGGCACTACCTCAGCACAGTCTTGATCAGCTGCAATATTGGCTTGCAGTTTTTCAAGCTGACCAGATAAACGCTTTAATCTATTTTGTAGTTTAATATCAGACATAGCTGGATTATACCTACTAGGGGTATGTAGAGTCAACTATATATGTTATTCTAGTGGCACTTAATATTTTAATGACTATTTCGGAATTTGTATGTACGATTTATTAATTATCGGTGGCGGACCAGCAGGAACATCAGCAGGCGTTTATGCTTCACGTAAGCAACTAAAAACTCTATTTATCACCAAGGACTGGGGCGGCCAAAGCACAGTATCGACTGACATCCAAAACTGGATCGGCACCCCTTCTATCAGCGGAGACAAGCTAGCAAGTGACCTTCGTTCACACCTAGAAACTTACGCCAATGGCATTGTAGACATCATAGACAATCAGCTGGTTTCAAATCTTAAAAAAACTGAAGCTGGCTACGAAGCTACCTTGAGTGACGGAAGCACTCATGAAGCAAAAGCTATTTTGATTTCATCTGGCTCAAAACGACGCCGACTGGAGATTCCTGGCGCGGACGAATTTGAACACAAAGGAGTAACATACTGTGCAAGTTGTGACGGCCCAATTTTTGCTGGTCAGGACGTAGCTGTTGTTGGTGGTGGTAACGCAGGTTTTGAAACAGCCGCTCAGCTGCTTGCTTATGCAAAAAGCGTTACCCTTCTCCAAAGAGGACCAGAATTCAAGGCTGATCCAGTCACTGTTGAGAAGGTTTTAGCACACGAAAACATGACCGGCATTCTAAATGCAGAAACCAAAGCTGTGACTGCAGACAAGTTTGTGAATGGTCTTTCATATCTAGACAGCGTTTCGGGCGAAGAAAAGACTATTCCAGTCACTGGAATTTTCGTTGAGATTGGAATGATTCCAAATACAGACTTCGCTTCTGAAGTGGTAGAACTAGATGAATACAAGCGAATTAAAATTGACCCTTGGACCCAAAAAACTTCAGCCGAAAATATCTGGGCGGCTGGCGACTGTACCAATGTAAAGTATCACCAAAATAATATCTCAGCTGGTGACGGAGTACGAGCGCTTGAAGATATTTATGTAAGCTTGAAGGCAAAGTAGAATAGACCAAAACCGCTCGGTACGAAGTGCCGAGCGGTTTTGCATTTCCAAGACTTTAACTCCACACAACGTAAAAGCGCCCCCTCCAGGGCGCTTTCACTTTGTACAACGTAGAGTTCGGCCTGCGCGCTTTGCTCGTAGCCTCGAGCATGTATTTTGAATACTTCACCACCGCGCAAACCTTTATACAGATTCTCACACCTAGACAAATAGTCAATTTGCTAGAATAACCTTATTTTTGGACAAACCTGTGCATAAACCTGTGGATGACTACTTAACAACTAGTGTAAAAATCGTGTATAAACCCCTGCATAAGTGTGTGCAGATTGTTAGTGAAAATTTGTTAAAAAAGGCCGCCAGCAAAGCTGGCGGCCTTTAAAATTTCACCACTCCACTTCCCTACAAAGCAAAGAAAGTTCCAACAAAATACGCCAGTACTGCCGCCGTTCCACCCACTGCCACCACTTCAATCAATGAAGCCTTGAACTTGGCTCCAATCACTCGCCACTTCAGTAACCCAAGTGCAACCAAGGCAATAAACGTACCGACTGATGAGTAAAAGAAAGTTGTTGATGGGTCACCACTCTCTTGCAAAATAAAAGGCATCAGTGGAATCGATCCGAAAACCATAAAGGAAATAAAGGTAGCCAGTCCAGTATAAACTTCATTCTCTCCACGAGGATCAGACATTTCTTGCTTGTGATGCATCATGAAGTCAAGCCAGTATTCCTCATTATGCTGATACACAGATGCAAGAGTAGCTGCGTCTGTAGCAGTAAAGCCTTTACTCATTAGTATTCGCTCAGTGTCAGATTTTTCTTTTTCCAGATTCTCAACAATTGCTTTTCTTTCTTTATCTCTAGTCACACGGTACAAATCCTTCTCGGACCGAACAGACAGAAAGTTTCCCAAACCCATTGAAGCCGCATCGGCAAAGAGATTGGCTAGACCAAAGAGAAGAACAATCGCAAAAGATAGTTGGGTCGTCTGATCATTCGACAGGGCTGCTCCAGCAAAACCAGCCACCACAGCGAAAGTAGTTACGATTCCGTCGATTCCTCCGTATATAACCTCCTTAAAGTATTCCGCGAATTTTTCTTTCATAAATAATGCAAATAATTCAATAACAACGCCATAATAACACAATTAGCTCTTAGGGGCTGGTGTTTTTTGACTTTTTTGCTATGATAGTGCGCACTTGTTTTGATATCAAAACAAGTGCGCACTATCTCCACCTCGGAGGTACTGCCACCCAAAAATGTCCCCCGGACATTATTTGGTCCCATCGTCTAATGGTCAGGACGCCAGGTTTTCATCCTGGAAATCGGAGTTCGATTCTCCGTGGGATCACACATAGAAGTCTTGACTAAAGACTTAACTCCTTTTTTATAACTTCAACATACTGAGGATGATTTATTCTGTGTGATGCATTTTTTACAACCACTAGTTTTGAATTTTTAGCATAACGAGCAGTCTCCTCACACCTTTTTTTAAGAGTTGGGTATTCACAACCTTCAGCTTCCCCATAAAAAATAATCGCTGGAACATTTAGTTTCTTGGCCAAATCTATTCCACTACGGGTAGCAATATCTGCCAGCCTTCTTTTACCAATATATTTTTTTAACCATGGTGGCATGAAAATAATGTCTTCCTTAAAATCAGGACTGAGTGAGCAAAGGTATACTTTATCTGGCTGCAATCTTGTTGCTGTCAGCAGAGTAATTACAGCTCCATATGAAAATCCTAAAACACGATTTTCCTGACCCTTATTTTCATTGAAAAACGAAATGAAGTCATCTGCATTTTTTGAAACTGTACTATAATCCCAAACTACAGGAACCTTGACTACAGTCCATCCTGCTACTTTTATATAATTAACTAGCCACCGATATTGATTATCAGATATTTGCTCCTTAAAGCCTGGTATTAAAAAAAATATTTTGTTTTTCTTCATATTAAAACAGAGGGTGGGTTGAGCCCACCCTCTGGAGACAAAGTTCAGACGTCGAACTCGCCGTTTTTGACACCCTTGATGAAAGCGGACCATTCATCCTTGCTGTAGGAAATTGTCGGTCCGTTCGGACTCTTGGTATCACGAATGTCCACAGTGTCTCCAATTGTAGCATTGCAACCTAAAATAGACACTATCACAGTTGATGCTTCGAAGAATACCTAAGTCATTTTCTGACAAGCTCTTATAAAGTAAGTCAAAACATGTCGCTATAGAGCACCTAAGTCGCTATATCTGCTATTTATTGCTAAGATTCGGATATGAAAATTACGTCAGCTAAATTTATTCAGGGAATTGTTGGGCCAGCAGCAATTCTAGAAAGCGAAATACCCCAAATTGCTTTTATTGGTCGCTCCAATGCCGGCAAGTCTAGCTTATTGAATTCCCTAACCAACTCGAAGGACTTAGCCATCACCAGTAAAACCCCTGGTCGCACCAAAGAAATCAACGCTTTTCTCATCAACAACACTCATTACTTTATGGACTTGCCTGGATATGGTTATGCCAAAGCCAGTGGAGAAACTTTAGAAAAACTCGGTGATTTGATTTATTGGTACCTTTTCGAATCAGGCTACAATCCAAAGGTGGTTCTCTTGATAGACTCTATTGTCGGCCCAACCGAAGATGATCTAGAGATGTTACGCGAACTAGAAAATACCGGAAAAGAAATTGTTATTGTGGCCAATAAAGTAGACAAGATTAAGAAGTCACACTATTTGAACCATATCAAAAAGCTGTCCGAGAGATTTCGCGGCCACAAAGTCGTCCCCTACTCCTCAAAAACAAAAGTTGGAGTGAATGATCTTTTGGCCGAGCTGCTCTAGCTTGCTTTATTTATAAAATATTGTATAATCCAGAAAATTGTTCCCAACCAAGGAGGTTCTTTAGGTGCCCGAAGTTACCCAAAAAGAGTGCAAGCGCATGTTCGACCTGTACCTCATTTGCTTGAGCTACAAGTACCGTCCCGGAAAGCTCCGCGGAAGAATCATGTCGTGGAGCAGCTTTCTGTCCATCATGGTCCACCTCAAAATTATCGAAGCCAAGGAGAAGTATGATCTCAAGGCAGGATATGCCATGTGGTCGTACATGTACCAAAGGACAAACGTCCGCGAGCTTCCCCACTCTTCGAAAAAGAAGATGGCAGAAATCGCTCGTGACCGTCGTCCGCTCGTGACTGCAGTCACCAAAGCTGGTGGTGGCAGCGTTACAACCTGCATGTGTATCACTCTCAATGCTTCTCACTACCTGAGCGAACGTGGTCTGCGGTATGCAGAAGCAAATAAGCTCAAGTACCAAGGATACATCTCGGAAGAATTGTTCTTCCGAGCAATCGAGGAAATGTATGCGGGAGACAAGAAGGGTAAAAACTTCAACCTGGCAGCAGTCGTGAATGCTCGAAAAAGCAACGCGGCCATCTTGAGCATGATTGCATTCAGAGGCTTTCCAGCCCGCATGGCGAAAGCAGCATAAACTTCTGGCCGGCCTGCACAAACGATCCTTACCCAAGGGTCGTTTTCATTTATAAGAATTCACTAAAGCACCTTCAACTATTTACAACCTACCCAAATAGGCGTAGTGTTTTAATTAGAAGGAACACACGTCCTAAGTACAATAAGGAGTCCATCATGATCCGAGATAAATACCCTCCCGAAATGACGCCTGACATGACACCTGACACTGGGCTGCAAGAGCAGCCCAGTGAAGAGCCACACGGGCCGTCTATCCTCAGTATCATCGGTGAAGATCTGAGCGATGAAAACAATATTCCCGGGGGTCGAGCGCCAGAAAAAAGTCCAGATCGGACTATTCATTAAACGCGCCGCCAGCTTGCTGGCGGCGCATTTCGTTTAAAACAATTCATTACTCATGGTATTCTGTATCTAAAATGAAAGACGCGCGCGCTCATCAACTTTTTAAATACGCCATGTTCTGGCGTATTGCTTATGGTCTATTCAGAGTAATCACTGGATTAATTTTACTGAAGTTTATCCATCGTCCTTTTTCCGAAGTATTCCAATCTCTGACCAGACTAGAAATAACCGCCGAGCAAGCAAACGCGATTCTATTCAACATCAATTCGTTCCTAGAAACCCATCCAGTCCATGTGACATATTTTGTCACTGGCTACTTAATATTCTGGGGCACTCTAGACATCATTCTTTCCATCAAGCTTCTAATGCACAAGATGTGGGCCTTTCCCCTTAGCATGTACCTAATCAGTATTTTTATTTTCTATGAGTTATTCCGTCTTTTCCATACGCACTCTGTAATTCTTTTCTTTGTTATTATCACAGACATTCTGGTACTTTGGTTGATCAAAAAAGAGTACGTCAAATACCGTATTCGTCGCGGAATAGATGCCGAACAGCCTACTCCACAGTGACAGACTTAGCCAGATTTCTTGGCCTATCTACATTTAGACCCTTCTCCACTCCCACATAATAAGCCAGCAACTGAAGCGGAATCGTAGACACGATTGGCTGCAAAATCGGATGGACTTTGGGTATAAAAATCACATCGTCAGCCACATCAGTAATATGAGAATCACCTTCTGTAGCTATCGCTAAAATAGGCGCGCTTCGAGCTTTTACTTCTTCAATATTTGAAATCATTTTTTCATACACATCATCTTTTGGAGCAATAGCGATAACTGGAAAATCTTTATCGAGAAGAGCAATTGAGCCATGCTTTAGTTCCCCGCCAGCAAAAGCTTCTGCGTGGATATAAGTCACCTCTTTCAATTTTAATGACCCTTCACTGGCAATTGGAGCGTGGAATTTGCGACCAATATACATAGCGTTTTTATACCCCGAGTACTTCTTGGCGATTTTCTTAATGTCCTTGGTATCAGACAAATACTTTTTTATGACCGATGGCAAAGCATTTAATTCATCTAAAATTTTCTTGGCTTCAGCCTGAGACATACCTTTTTCACGAGCAATCAAAACCGTCAGCATTGCAAACACAACTAGCTGAGAAATAAAGGCTTTGGTCGAAGCAACCGCTACTTCGGGACCAGCGTGGTTGTATACTCCAGCATCTGTTTCGCGAGCGATTGTAGACCCAACCACATTTACGATACCAAGAGTAAGCAGATCTAGTTTTTTTGCCGAGCGTAGCGAGGCCAAAGTATCTGCCGTTTCGCCCGACTGAGTCACTGCCAATACAGCAGTTTTCTTATCCGACAAATTTCTCTTATAGCGATACTCACTACCCAGTTCAACTTCTACCGGCAAACCAGCATACTCTTCCAACATACAGCGGCCGACCTGCCCAGCATAGTAGGCAGAACCACAGCCAACTATCACTAGACGATTCAAGCTAGCCAACTTGGGCAAAACTGCATCCATACCGCCCAGCCTTACCTTCCCTTTTTCCAGTATCAGACGACCTCGGATTGTACTTTCTATCACCTCTCCAGCCTCAAAAATCTCTTTCAGCATGAAGTGTTCATAGCCTTGTTTCTGCACAGACTCCAAATCCCACTCGACTGTCTCTGGGTTTTTCTGAAGCTTCTTACCAGCGAGATTGAGAATTTCATAACTATCTTTTTTTATTACCGCACACTCGCCATCATTTAGATAAATTACTTTTTTGGTGTGAGTTAGAAGGGCCGACGGGTCTGATGAAACAAAGTTCCCGTCGGCCCCAACACCCAAAACTATCGGACTCCCCATCCTAGCTGCCACAATCACATCTGGCCTATGTTCATCCTGCACCAAAATTCCATATGTACCACGGACTCGCTTGAGTGCATTTTTTACCGCTTCGTATAGATTTCCAGCGTAAAGTGAACCAATCAGCTTAATCAAAACCTCAGTGTCTGTGTCTGATTTAAATGTAACTCCTTGTACCACCAGACTTTCCTTTAGTTCGCGAAAATTCTCAATAATGCCATTGTGTACCAGTGCCACAGAGCCAGACATGTCTAAATGTGGATGAGCGTTTAATTCTGTTGGCGGACCATGGGTCGCCCATCTAGTGTGAGCTATACCAGAATCCCCCTTTATGTCTGAAGTGATTTTCTTCTCGAGATTTGCTATTGGACCGACTGATTTTACCACTCCAAAACCAGGAACAAATATTCCAGCCGAATCATAACCACGGTACTCAAGGGTTTTTAAACCCTCAATAAGTATCGGTGCGGCAGGCTTTTTTCCAACGTATCCAAAGATTCCACACATAATGATTATTTAATAGCGTATATGCTATATATTACCATTGCCAAGTGAATATAGTTTCGAATAAAGGCCGGCCCCTTCGGGGCCGGCCTTTATTCTGCTCACCTAATCCAACAAAAATCCTCCGGCCTGATGATTCCACAATCTCTGATAAATTCCACCAGCCTTACTCAGGGTCTCATGATCACCATCTTCCACTATTTTTCCTGTTTCCAAAACTATAATCCTATCCATTTTGCGCAAGGTAGACAGTCTATGAGCAATCGCAATCACCGTTCTTCCTTCCATCAATGTCTCAAGCGCCAACTGAATCTCAACCTCACTTTCACTATCAAGAGCTGACGTAGCTTCATCTAGCACCAAGATAGGGGCATCCTTGAGCATCGCGCGCGCGATAGCGATTCTCTGCTTCTGACCACCAGAAAGCTTGATACCACGCTCTCCTACCATAGTGTTATAACCTTCTGGCAACTCAGAAATAAAATCATGAGCCTGAGCCTTCTTTGCCACTTCTATCACCTCAGCTTCAGTAGCGCCTGGTTTTCCATACAAGATATTATCTTTAATAGAACGATGGAATAGGGCTGGCTCTTGTGGCACAACCGCAATACTACTCCGTAGTGAATCTTGAGTAACATGCGCAATATCCTGCCTATCGATCTCAATCGAGCCAGCCTCAATCTCATGCTGCCGCAAAAGCAGCGAAACAAAAGTAGTTTTACCAGCTCCAGACTGACCAACCAAGCCCAGTCTTTGGCCGGCCGGAATCTTCAAATTAAAATCAGTAAAGACTGGCTTGCCGTCAAACAAAAAACTGACGTTATTCCAATTAATTTCTGCCTTCTTAGCTACCAGTGGCTCTGCATCCGCTTTGTCCAAAATCTCATGCGGCAACAACAAATCATCAAGCCCTTCTCTCATCTCACCGACCGCTTGAGCAGTACTATTAAAGGCTCGTCCAATGAAAATCAAAGTACCAGTAATCTGAGCATAAAGTGAAATAATCAACACAAAGTCACCAGTACCCATCTCACCCGAACGCCAACTTTGGGTCAAAAACCAAAACATTGCAAAACTAAAAATAAACAAAACCACACCGTTCCAAAACAGCATTAATTCTGTGTAGCCCCAGTTATTGTAATGAGCGTCTCGCACGCGAGAAGAAACGGATTCAATTTCAGTTTGTTCGTTATGACGTCTAGAATATTGTCTAACCGCCTGAATATTACTAAAAACATCAATTATCTTACCGCTCAACTCAGTCTTACTATCAGCATTTAGTCTAGACAGCTCAGCTTTCTTGGGAGCCATTTTTTTGTTCAAATAAAACAACATCACAACCAGTGCCGCAAATGTAGCTCCCGCCAACAAGCTGGCTTTTATTATAAAGACAAAAGTGATTATAAAAGCCACAGCTGAGTTTATGTGAGTCCACAAAATATCAGGAATCAAAGTATCGATACCAGTCACTACGTTGGATATTTTACTCATTACCGAACCAGCAAAACGGTTCATAAAATACGAATGGCTGTGACCAAGAGTATATGCAGTCATTTGGTCGTAGGTGTACTTGCGTGAATTTGATGACCAGTTGCGCCCAAAGTATGCACTGAGTCGATACAAAAGCTGCACCAAAAACTCAGCCACTGGGTACAAGAGAGCAAATAATAAAACCGCATCATAGTCTTTTGCTTCGACCGCATCCACAATCAATTTAAAGAAGTAGTTTGTACCCTGACTAGTAGCGGACGCAAAGATAACAGCAACAATCGCGCCTATCGCCCACCATTTTTTTGGTTTTGAGACATAGAGAAAAAATGCCAGCGGTGTTCGTGGCAAATCAGAATACCTCCTCTTTAATTCCTCCTGTTTTTCCATAAGTGTTTCTGAAGACGGTTCAAGTGTACCATTCTTACAACATTATTAAAAAGTAGGTATAAGATGGTGATTTAACCCATGCTCACATAACTAAAACTAGAACATGAGGCTGGCAAGTGATATCATCAAGTCATATGGGATTTGAAGGAGCACAAAATTTAGACAGAACAAGCAACCTTGAAAGCATTGAAGCCCCAGTTTTTAAAAGCGAACACGAGGCTTATGTAATGAGTAAGGCCTATGAAAAGGCAATTGGGATACTTGAAAGAGAATCAATTAAGCCTGAACAATTTAGCGAAACTTATAGTGAGGCTTTACTTACCAAATGCGCTAATTATGTCACCAACTGTGAACGCAAGTTTGAAGAAAGACGTGAAAGCGATATTGCTTGGAAAAGAGCTGAGATTTTTGGAAAAACCCTGGAAGCATTGCTCCACGACCAAATCAATCAAGGTATTTACGGTGATGATGTGCGAGGCGTATCTACGGCTCCATACGACGATTATTATACAGGGATAGATGAAGTTCTTGAAAGACAAGATGAGAACGGATCAACTTACATTGGGTGCGCGCTAGATTTTACTTTTGGGCATCCTGAGAAAAAAATGGAAAAGATCGTACAAAGTATTGAAGCTGGACTTTTACATGATGTTATTTTTTACGAATCTCCTTTTGGTAACCCTCCACATGTACATGGAAAACTACAAGGAATGCCTAAAATAGTAGTAGGAATGGATGCGGAGCATTTAACAGAACTGTCTGAGCTATGGATAGGTGATGAGCAAGAAAGAATTCAAGATAGCCACTTACTATTAATGATATTGAGGCAAATTGAACAACAATCCGAGGTGTACGAAATAATTGCTAAAAGACATCATAAAAACGAGGTGGCGGCTCGCTACAGACAAGTATACAACTCGGTCCTAAAACTCTACAAGGAAATAAAGGAACGTAAAAACATCGTGATGCTGGATTCTGAAGCACTTAGTGACAAAGTTAACGTAGGTATTAAGAACGAGCTTGCCAGAATGCTTAATTTGTAATACTAAAAATGCTCCACAGAATTCGTGGAGCATTTGCCGTCTTAGGCATGAAGGTTATTTTTTGCACTATGTGTTTTTGTGCAGTCATCTAAACAAAAGCGATACAGCCGCAAAAGTGCTTCGATTTCGGCCGGATAATTTTCCCACCCAGGAAACCGGGTTGATTCATTAGATAAAAGAAGCCGAACATAATCCGGAACGGATTTTTTTGTATAGCAGGCCAAGAGCTCAATTTTTTGATAGAGCTCTTGAGGAACTGAGAGAGTAAGACCGTCCACTTGCAACCGAACAGTCTCAGGTTTTTTATGCGGCCTCATGATTAGCCCCTAAAATTGACTTTTTAAAACATAATATATAAATACTAATGTGTCAATATACACACTTCAATCCTACTCTTTAGCAAGCTTAAGCAATACACAGAACATGGACTATTGTAGGATATTTTTAAAAAGTGCATTTTTTTGACTTACGTTGTAAAATGTCTCCGTTCAAACGTAAGACCGATTAGCTCAGCTGGTAGAGCGCTACATTGACATTGTAGAGGTCACAAGTTCAAGTCTTGTATCGGTCACAAAAGTAAAAAGCTGGGCAATCCTTCGGATTGCCCAGCTTTTTACTCCCCCACACACCTACACCACCTCTCCTACCCTCACCTCATCAAACTCCACATCGAAGCTCTCGTATTGAAGAGCGTATTCTGCTGCCTTTAACACATCTTCTCTATCCCAAGCAGCAAACAAATAACAGGCTTTGTGACAGAAGATAGCACTACTCAAACCAGAAACCTTGGCCAACTCTTCATCTCGTAAGCCACCCCAATTTAAAGGAAACAAAACCCGATTCTCAAAAGAATTGTATTTCTTAGGTATCACTTCGGCCTTCCAGCGCTCACCCTCGTCTGAAGCAGATGGATACACAATTACCTTCACATCTCCATACTCCACAAAAGCGTTACGATTTACAGACATCGGCAATTCAATAATTGATTTGTTAAGAGCTTGTTCATACACACTTTGCACAAACTCTTTTTGTTTTAGGGCAGCTTTTGCTTGGTCGATATTTCTAACCAGCAAATCATAAGCAAATGCAACAGCTTTCATAAATGCATCGTCCCAACTTTCATCACTTCCCCACACTGGACGATAAGAAGACACTACGGAAAATAACTCAGCTGGTGCCAGTTGCATGTCATTCAAAGTATACAAATTGACCCCATTGTCTCCGGCATCTATTGGCAAAACCAGCTGTCTTTCTACACTTTCCGCCGCCTCTGTTGTACCAGCCACGAACTCACCATAATGCTTCCACACAAGACCAAAAGCAGAGTACGGTAGACCATTTTCTCGCACCGGCGCACCCAACTGATGATGGTCGAAGCGATTGTTTACAGCGTCATAGACCCCACCCACATCCACGACCCAAACAGCTTCCTTAATAACAGAATCATCTCGAGTACGGATAATTTCTAGATTTTCTTTTCCAAGATAAAGCTGAAGAGTGGCTATAGCAAAAACTTCATCTGGGTGAAAATTGCCACTATGGGTTGCTACGGTAATCATTCCTTTCATAATAACCCACTATTATATAAAAAAGGCTGGACAGTACACAACTGCCAGCCCTTACCCCCTACGATCATCCTCTTGATAATATTTTATGCCACACCGTACACACCTCCCCTTGCATTTCCCTGGCTTTACATCAGGATTCTCAGGCCAGATATGACCCATGAAAAAGCATTTTACGGCGGCCGGCCACGGAAATGACCAGACGAATAAGAACAAAAGACCGATTAATGTGACTGGGAAAATCAACCATCTACCCAGCTCATCAAGCGTAAAGTAGCGATTTTTATTTGGCATTCCTTTCGCCTCCCCAAATTACTGCCAAGAAAATACCACATTTTTGCAATTTGGCAATGTCTTTTGTATAGTACTGACATGAAAATCTTATCCATCGAAACCTCTTGCGACGAAACAGCCGTTAGCTTAATCGAAGCTAAGGGAGAATTCCCTTCCGCCACCTACGAAATACTTGGCGATGCTTTGTGGTCTCAGATTGATATACATAGAGAGTATGGCGGTGTTTTCCCTGCTATCGCCAAGCGTGAACACGCTGCCACTATTGTCCCATTGCTAGAAAAAGTAATCAGCGAAGCAGACTGTACAGACAAGACTTACACTCCAGAAATCGACACTGCACTAGCTGAACAAATTAAAAAGCTTCTCGAACGTGAACCAGGTCTTGCCGACCAGCTACTTACTTTTCATACAGAACACGGAGCGCAGGAGATTGATTTGATTGCAGTCACTAGCGGACCGGGACTAGAGCCGGCGCTTTGGGTCGGAGTGAATTTTGCGCGAGCGCTAGCGCTGCTATGGAATACACCAATCGTTCCCGTCAATCACATGGAAGGACACGTACTAGCCAGTATCTATGATGCCGAGCTCGATGACCAGCTTACCCCAATACCTTTCCCTGCTATATCACTTCTGATTTCCGGCGGTCATACTGAATTGATATTGATGCGCGATTGGGGCAAGTACGAAAAAATTGGCCAGACCCGTGATGACGCGGTTGGCGAAGCATACGACAAAGTCGCCAGACTACTGGATATTCCTTATCCAGGTGGGCCGGTTGTAGCTGGGAAAGCTGAGGAGGCCCGAAAAAGAAAACTGCCAGAATATGCGAAGCTACCGGCGCCGATGTTGCACTCGGGCGATTTGGACTTTTCTTTTTCGGGCCTCAAAACCGCCGTTCGTTATGCAGTCCAAAACAAATCCCTAACCGAAGACGAAGTGCTTGCTGTCGCTAGGGATTTTGAAGACGCCGTCACTACTGTCTTGCTCAAAAAAACTCTAGCGGCCATCGATGAATACGGAGCTAAAACCCTAATTGTCGGCGGCGGCGTAAGTGCCAACCAACACATAAAAAGAATGTTTGAAGCTACACTCTTAACCTCGCATGAAGATGTCACCTCTTACTTTCCCCGCCGCGGTCTATCAACCGACAACAGCATCATGATCGCTCTAGCTGGTCACGCCAGAGCTGCCAGCGCTTTTGCACCCAACTCAACCGACATCATCCGTGCCGACGGCAACCGCTCTTTGGCATAAGCACTTGCATTCAAACAAAATAAGAGCTATAAAGAAATTACTTATTCGAGTTAATTCAAAGCGACTCAAGCTCAAGAGCCCACCAAGGGTCAGTCCACAAGCATTCACTAAACATAAGATGCTTTCCCCTGTGAACTGATCCTTGGTGGGTTTTTCTTTTTTGTATATAAATTAAAATACAAAAATTTGACATCTAGAATGACAGGAATATAATTATTGGCTCGTCGGGGAAACGAGTCATAGTATTTTCTTATGATTCAATTCTCTCTCCACTACAATTCAACACTGTCACAATCACACAGTTTCTCAACTACGTTTTTACGTAGTTTTTTATTATCGTACTTCATACCCGCGCCCAGTACTCTGTAGCTTTCACAGATTGTCAGGGACAATAATTCTATGCCAATCCGTGAACGATACCGGGATGTAACGTTCACCATTTGTTCCTTGCCTCAATTTGAAGACAAGAACAGGGTTTAACAGTTATCAGGAGGTAATAAAAAATATTTATGTCAAAAACAATTTCAAAATTGTCGGCTGTTACTTTGGCCGGAGTATTGGCCGCCAGCACTTTTAGTCTTTATACATTTCAAGCCGCCGCTTTTATGGGTGGGGACGATGACCGTACTGTAGTAAGAACCAGCAACAACGGTACTGTCACCAACAACGTATCAGTAAACGCCAACTCTGGCGGCAACCACGCTGACGGAGGCGGCTCAGGCCATGGTGGCGACGGTGGCAATGCGACTCGAGGCACCGCTGGTCGTGGTGGTAATGGCGGCAACGGTGGAGATGCTGGCAGCGTCACGTCTGGCAACGCTACCGCTATTGGTACTGTTCAAAATGACGTCAATCGTAACAATGTAACCTTCGAAGGTTGCGGCTGCGACGATGATGACGAGATGGATAGATTCTCACGATTCTTCCACTTTAGTGGCGATAGTACTCTAATGCGTGTAGACACTAGCAATACAGCTAGAGTCGGCACAACACTAGATGTTGATGCCAACACCGGACGCAACACAGTTGATGGCGGTAAAGGTGCCGGAGCTGGTGCAGGTGGCGATGCACTAGGTAGTAGGTCATGGCTTGCCTGGTTCTGGATGAACCAGGGTGGCAATGGTGGTAATGGAGGCAACGGTGGTTCTGGAGGTACTGGCGGCACAATCCGCACCGGTGCAGCCGGAGCTGACGGAATGGTTACCAATATAGTAAACCGAAACGTAGTCCGAGTCGGAAATGGCGACGATGAAGACGAAGTTGAGGTGGACGCTTAATGTGACAGCGTGGTGGAAGGGACTCTGTCCCTCCCTCCACTCAGGACTAGTCATTTCATGACGAGGCCTGAGCGAGGGAAATATATGATCACAAATTTTTACAAAAAAAGATTTGATAATTTAAAAACCATCCTAGTCGGATTATTGGTATTTCTTATAATCAATCCAACCTTCACTCAGGCAGAAACCGTCGTCACAAACTCGGTAAACATAAGCGCCAATAGTTCTGGCGGGCAGAGTCACGCATCAGTTCAAACAATTATAAATGGAGAGGTTGTTGAGAACTGGTCCACTACTAGTTCTGAAGCGATTTATTACTCTTCAAATTTCCAAACCTCTACCACCTCGACACAACACTCAACCACGACACAAAGAGAGCTTACCAACGAGCAATTAAAGACGCTGATAAAAAGATTAGAAGTTCTAATTTCACTTTATGTTTCGCTACTTAAATAACAAAATTTGGACCATAATCACTGCCCAAGCTGTAGCAGGGTTATTAATCCTGCAAATCATAACGCCTACTATTGTTTTTGGTATGACGGAAAACACAGAGGAACAGACTGCAAACGAAACAGCAGAAATTATTGAGGCTGTTGTAGAAGTAGTAAGCGGACCAGAAGAAGAACCGGAAGATGAAAGCGAAGACCAATCTACTCAAACCCAATCCAATGAAGCGGCAAATACTGGAACTACCACCATAGATACTGGCGATGCCGTAGCCGGTCTTGATATAAAAAATGAAATCAATTCCAACGATATAGAAACAAGCAAATCTGCCAGCAGTTCTGAGGCTGTTGATTCTAACGAAGAATCTGGTATTGCCGGACAAGATACGACTGCTTCAACCAGCAGCTCTTCAGCCACCACCTCCCCAAATCCTGACACTCTCGCAATTCACGCCAGCAACACAGCTACCAGTAGCACAAACGCCACCACAACAGCCTCTACCGGAGACAATCAAGCCTCAGCCGGAAATGTGACCATCAATACTGGTCAGGCAGTTGCCTACACTGATGTTTTAAATGTAGTAAATACAAATATCGTAAACTCAGCTGGGCTTATTAAATTCGTAAACAGTACTCTTGGTTACGAAAATTTTGACCTGCGCTCTGATTTTGACTTGGCATACAATCAATTCAACACCTCCCAATCAACCGACAGCTGCTCCCTTTCAAGCTGCAACAACGCTAACACCTTTGTAGATACAGACAACACCGCAACCATCGAAAACAACATCACAGTCAAAGCCACGAGCGGCAACAATAGCGCGACTGGTACAGCCAACATTTCGACCGGCGACACTTACGCTTCAGCCAATATAATCAATGTCGCTAACACGAACATCACTGACTCAAATTATTTACTCCTGGTATTTAACAATTTCTCAGATTTTGCTGGAGACATAGTTTTACCCAATAGTTCATTCTTTAATAATTTAATCACAAAAGCGGCGCCTGCCACCAACCTAAATCTAGATATTGATAACGAAGCAAACATAAGCAATACCCTAGAGACCACAGCCGACAGCGGCAACAACCAAGCATCTGGCGACAACACCTCTATCAATACCGGCAATAATTATGCGGACAGCTCAGTCACCAACACCGTCAACCAAAATATTATCGGCGGCGGCTCCTTTAGTATGCTGATACGAGTACACGGTGACTGGAGTGGATCCATCACCGGCCTACCAGCTGGACTAAGCTGGAGAGAAACCGACCAAGGAATCGAGATTATATCTAGCAGCCAAAGCAGCGGACAAACCTCGTCTACAAACTTAAATCAAACCACTTCAAACAAAGCAGTCATAAATAATAACGTCAAAGTCTTTGCTTTGAGCGGAGACAACAAAGCTAGCGGGGACAATTCAAGCATAAGCACAGGCAATAGCTACGCCAACAGCTCAGTCCTAAACATAGCCAACACCAACGTCATCGGCAGCAACTGGTCGAATATGATATTTAATATTTACGGCAATTGGAGCGGCAATCTCAGCTTCGGTCAATCAAATCTTTGGCTCGGCGTAAGTGCATCATCGCCAGACAGCCCCATTATGCCTGGCTCCATGGTCACCTACACCTACACCGTATTCAATCAAGGAGACTCCGTGGCGTCAGACGTGACCTTAGAAAATATATTTGAAAATAACGCTTTAGATTTTCAAAGCAATTCTCCTCTATCAACTTCTACCAACAGCAATTTATGGGAGATTGGAGATATTGCAGCAAAAGAAACTCGAGAGTTTTCTTACACCGCCGTGGTTTCTAACGCTTTGGACCGCAATACAGTCTCTGCAATCCCTCTCACCAGCCGAGTTAGGAGCACTCAGACTGACGCTGATTTTTCTGACAATGAAGAAATAGTGACCATTTATGTTGGCGAAAAACCCGAGGAATCAAACTCAACTCGCTCCACTTTCCCTGCCAACTTTACGATTGAAAAAACAGCCAATCGTGACTACGCTCAACCAGGAGACGTTGTCGACTACACCATCAAACTTTTCAATCACGGGGGCCAGCTCTATGATGCCCTCCTGACTGACTACCTAGAAAATACCGCTGGCGAAATTATCCAAGAACAAACCTGGCCTCTAGGAGAAATAAAAAACTGGGAAACTATCACTATCACCTATAGTCTGGAATTTGAATCAAGCATGGCAACCGGCACCTACCAAAATCACGCTCAGCTGGTCGGATTTCACGGTAGTCGCAAGACGAAGTATCAATCCCCTTTTGAATCACACATTTCTACCCACACACTAAACTTGGGAGTCGAACCAAGAGGAAGAGTCCTTGGTATTTCAAGCTCCGTCTGCACACCATACCTAACCGAATACTTGCGCTACGGAGAAAACAATAATTTTGTTGAAGTAATCAAACTACAAACTTTCTTGAACACACACCTAAACGCCAACCTTGTCATCAACGGTACTTTTGACGTTGCTACTGAGCTGGCAGTAAGGGGTTTTCAGAAACTTTATCAAGATGAAGTCTTGAGTCCTTGGGGACTAGAAAAAGATTCTGGATTTGTGTATTACACAACTCAGAAGAAAATCAACGAAATAATGTGCGGCAATACTGAACAATTCCCACTCACTTTGAAACAGCAGCAAGAAATAGCTATCTTCAAAGATCTGATGCGGCAACAAAATCACGTAGCTATTGAAACTAACAACATCCCGCCTGCACTACCAAAGAATGAAAATCCGCCAGTAATATTGTCCCAGAACAATCGACCGGCAGAGAAAGTCGATAGTCACAAAAATCTTACCGACGACCCAACTGAACCTGCTTCTGTAACGATTGATAAAGCCCCCGGTGTTTGGAGCAAAGTAAAATCTTGGTGGCAGAATTTTACAAAAAATCGAACTATCGCTTTGCGTTAAGCAATACCAAAATAAAAAGCTTCAAACCGTTGTAATTCCGTGCTAATATCGCCTTATAACCGCGTGATATTTTAATTATGGAAGAAAAACAACAACCCAACATCCCCGAAGTATTTTTGTCCCCCTACGACCCTCAAAACCATGAGGATAACATATATACCCTCTGGCAAGAATCAGGGTTTTTTAACCCCGATAATCTTCCCGGGGAGCGGACTGAAAAGTTTTCGATTGTAATGCCTCCACCAAACGCTAACGGCTCTCTTCATGCCGGGCACGCGTTGTTTGTCACCGTCCAAGATATTATGATGCGTTTTGAGCGCATGCGCGGAAAAAAGACAGTATGGTTTCCTGGCGCTGACCACGCGGGTTTTGAAACCCAAGTAGTGTACGAGAAAAAGCTACAAAAAGAAGGCCGTTCTCGTTTCCAAATGACAGACGAGGAACTCTACAAAGAAATCTGGGATTTCACTCAAGAGAATAAAGCGTTCATGATAAACCAAATCAAGGAGCTGGGGGCTTCTTGCGATTGGAGTCGGCTACTCTTTACTCTTGATGAACGGGTGGTGAATGTTGTTTACCAAACGTTTAAGAAACTCGAGGAAGACGGTCTACTTTACCGTGGTGCACGAATTGTAAACTGGTGCCCAAAACACCAAACCTCTCTTTCAAACCTTGAAGTTGATTACAAAGAACGCACAGACCCATTTTATTATTTCCAATACGGACCATTTGTCATTGGTACAGCACGACCAGAAACTAAGTTCGGAGACAAATACGTAGTCATGCACCCAGATGATGCCCGCTACGCTGACTACGAGCACGGTCAAAAGATTGAGCTCGAATGGATTAATGGACCAATTACTGCAACCGTAATTAAAGATGAAGCAGGTGACCCAGAAATGGGTTCAGGAGCAATGACCATTACTCCATGGCACTCGGGTGTCGACTTCGATATTGCCAAGCGTCACAACCTTGATTACGAACAAATCATCGACTGGCGCGGAAAACTACTCCCGATTGCCGAAGAATTTGCAGGAATGAATATTACTGAAGCTCGTGCAAAAATCGTTGAGAAACTAGACCAGAAAGGCCTACTCGTAAAAGTTGATGAAAAATACGAACACTCTGTCCCGTGTTGCTATAAATGCGAACGAGAAATCGAACCACAAATTCGTGAACAATGGTTTGTGCACATGAAGCCACTAGCGGAACAAGCGGTAGCAGCTGTTGATTCTGGTGAACTGTCATTTACCACTGACCGGGATGAACGAATTTTCCGTGACTGGATGTCTAAAATTGAAGACTGGAATATATCACGACAAATTGCCTGGGGCATCAAAATCCCAGCCAAAGTGTGCACCAAGTGCCAACACGGGATGGTTGACCTAGAAGACAGTATTACAGAGTGTGCTAAATGCCAAAGCGCTGTTGAACCTGATCCTGACACGTTTGATACTTGGTTCTCTTCTGGTCAATGGCCACTGGCGGTCACTGACTTCCCTGACAGTCAAGACTTTAAGGACTTTTACCCTACTTCTGTCATGGAGACCGGGAAAGATATTATTTTCTTTTGGGTATCACGCATGGTGATGCTAGGAATTTATCAAACTGGCAAAACTCCGTTCAGTAAAGTGTATCTCCACGGCATGGTGCGCGACAAACACGGAAAGAAAATGAGCAAGAGTAAAGGAAATGTGATTGCGCCAAGCGAAATTCAAGAAAAATATGGAACAGATGCTTTGCGAATGGGACTGATGGTTAACAATGCACCTGGGACCGACATGAATCTCGATCCGGACAAGGTTAATGCGTACAAGAAATTTGCCAACAAGCTTTGGAACATTACGCGGTTTGTGCTTGATAACACACATGACTACCCAGCTGGCAGCGAGCATACGCCTGAAGACCAAGCATTTGAGGATGAATTTATCGTGCCAGCAGTCAAAGAAATAACTCAGTACATGGAAAAAGACCGCTTTGACCTGGCAGCTGAAAAAATTTATCACTTTGTATGGGACCACTTTGCCAGTACTGTTCTTGAGGAATCAAAACCTCTCTTGGCAGAGGGAGGGCTAGTGAGAGCTTCTCGACAACGAATACTACTTCACTACCTATCCACCTCCCTAAAAATGCTTCACCCTTTCATGCCGTTCGTGACTGAGACAATCTGGCAAGAATTACCGGCGGAAATGAAAGACCACGAAATCCTGATGGTAGCCAAGTGGCCAAAATAAGGAACGCTGAAGTCCCCAACTTACCGCCGCGCAAGCAAAGCTTGCGCGGCGGTTTGCTACAATACACTTAAATGGAATCAACCTACTTTGCCATTGCATTTGTCTCAGGACTAATCCCTGCCCTTTTTTGGGTTTGGTTTTGGTTGCGAGAAGATAGCAAAAAACCCGAGCCATACTTCTTGATTGCAATTGCATTTATTGCCGGAATGGCTGTAGTCCCACTCGCACTCCCTCTTCAGAAGCTGGCGGTTGATTTGTATCCTGAGCCAAATGTAGCCTTTATCTGGGTCATTATCGAAGAACTCCTAAAATACGCCATTGCTCTCGCGATAGTCCTGTGGAACCAAGAAGTAGACGAGCCAATCGACATGATTATCTACATGGTAGTCATTGCTTTGGGCTTTGCTGCTCTAGAGAATGCCCTATTCATCTTTAATCCTCTCGTCATGGGCGAATACCTAAACTCAGTAATGACAGGCGGCTTCCGTTTTTTAGGTGCTACTTTACTGCATGTTTTGGCTTCTGGCACAGTCGGTGTCTTCTTAGCCTTGTCTTATTACAAATCAAAAACCATCCAGCTATTGGCTGGCTGTCTTGGGTTGTTCATTGCCATCGTATTGCATGCCTTATTTAACTTTTTTATAATGGATGCAAGTGGAGAGACAATCCTAGCCGTCTTTCTCTTTGTATGGATGGGTATTATTCTCCTATTTCTGCTTTTCGAAAAAGTTAAACTACTCGAACAAAACCATAACCTTCAACAACAATAATCATTATGAAAAAACCATCATTTTTAGAACGCTTAACTGGCAATCAATCTTCAGACGAGTACGATCGTATTTTGGACGACGAACACCAATTTGGTGAAGATGATGACTTGTCTGTTGAGGAGGATCAAGAGGACGATACATGGGAAGATGAGGCTGAATCTACTCACACTCCTCAAGAAGGTGAACTTCCAGTAGATATGTACCAGACTGATGACATGATTGTTATTCGCGCTCTTGTAGCTGGAGTAAGTCCAAACGAGCTAGAGATATCTATCACGCGCGACATGGTGACCTTGCGTGGAGTACGTGAAGAATACCAAGAGGCTCATGATGATGGCTACTTCCACCGAGAACTCTTCTGGGGCAGCTTCTCTCGCACCCTACTACTACCTGAAGAAGTCGCCATCGATGAAGCAGAAGCCCAAGAAAAGCACGGCCTACTCGAAATCAAACTTCCCAAGCTAGACAAGCACCGCAGCACCCAACTCAAAGTCCGCAGCAACGCTGGGCATAAATAAAAATTTACCCCGCTCTACCGAGCGGGGTTTTTGTTTAGCCGTCGTTATTCGGCCGATGGATTTCATTACTCATGACGTTCTCCTTCTTATCTGATGATAAGTTGAGATATTACTCTATGAAGCATCACCACCCATATCGTTCTCCTGTCGATCAACAATCCTAAATGACCATTAACGCACTTACATTATACAAAATGCGTCTTTCCATGCAAAGAAAATCCGTGAACTGATTAGTTCACGGATTTTCACATTGTGCTTGGGAGCAGGCTCGAACTGCTGACCCCTCGCTCTTCAGGCGAATGCTCTACCAACTGAGCTACCCAAGCATCAATGCACCATTTGTGCAGTGCGGCCTATTGTACCCGTTTTTACCAGAAATTCAAATTATTCTCCCCCAGTCTTGCCGCCACTAATTGCTTCATAAAATTGTTTCCAACCAGGAATTTCCTGCAAACCTGACTGAAATGTCTGAAAAGAAGAGCCTAGAGAGGAAAAATAAGGCTCAATCAAGTAGTAATAGACCACAAACGGCGCCCCGATGAGAATCATAAACCAAACCACCTTAAGCCAAAAAGACCAAACAGTGGCCCGTTTTAGAGTTTTGAGAAGCTGATTATTCTCTATCAACAACCGCTGATTCTCAAGCATCAGCTCATGCAGAATCTGATTTTCATTTTTATCTGGCAACATATTTACAGTACATTATAGCAAAGACTGGAGTAAACAATGTAGTTTATGCTACTCTATGCATCAAGCCTTCATAGTTCAATGGATAGAACAGCGCACTCCTAACGCGCCGATCTAGGTTCGATTCCTAGTGGAGGCACAAAATAATAAATATTCAGAAACTCCGACCTCCTCAAACTAGTAACCAAAACAATTAATCAGCTTCCTTTGGCTGAACAAAGAATAAATGCTTTGTCAGCATAGACAGTAGAACAATTATCAAAATTCCAGACAAAACACTCGTCAACGCGTGGAAAGTTGGTAAAAAATTATTGATGAACTTACCCAAGAAAACACAGAGCACCGTCAGCACAAACATGTAAATCAAAGTGCCAAAGAAGTTGTACACCAAAAACTTTCCCCAAGAAATTGAATGTCGTGCGAAATATAGAATTATTATCAAACGGACTCCAAAAAAGAATTTTAAAAAAATCAGTGATAGAAAAATTCTGTTATTGATGAAATTCGTAAAGACGTCATTTACTGGATGTAGCAGCTTTCTCTTTAAAGACTCTGGGATTGTTTGTTGAGGATAATAACGACCAATGAAAAACCAAAAAATATCTGCCGCCAATGAACCAATCATCGAAGCAATGAATATTTCTTTCAGTCCGACCAGACCTTGCTGAGTCAGGAGTAAGGAAATAATAACCGCCGCTTCTCCAAACAAAAATACCGCGATACTTTGAACCACTATTCCATACTGCTCAATTGAGGCCACCAGTAGACTAGTGGCTGAATCAAACGATGTAACATAATGGATAAAGTTTTGCATGAATGAATTAATCCTTAACTAGGTATTTAGCCAGCACCATTTTAATTTTCTGGACTGGATTTCGATTACCAAACCACAACCGCTTCATAGCATACTTATTTTTCATCACATCAAATTGATGATAGTATGGCACCGCCTTGACCTCACCTTTGTTGAGAAGAATTTTTAAAGCATTGATAGTAATCACACCAGCGCATAGATTTATCGCTCCTATAGAAGATGGACCTCGCTTGTCTTCTAGATTTGTTCCCTTCATGTATGAACGCTGTAGTAAGCTCGGCACCAAACCTACAAAGAATGAAATGAGCCTGTCCTGATAACTCATTCCATCATTGACAGCAAAGTAATCGTCGAAGTTTGGACCTCCGGGCATAAAAATCAAAAACGCAGTCCCAAAGCCAATCGGACCAGCCGTCATCACAGGAATATTTTTTTCGACTGATTTGTTGATAAATAATCGACGAACATCAATCTGAAAAGCATCTAGAGCATCAATCGATAAATCTACTCCAGCCAAAAATCGGTCGATATTTTCTTCTGACACACCTTCCCTATACACCTCAATACTACAGTTGGGATTTATTTTTAAAGCCTCTTCTTTCATCACATCCGCCTTTGCTCGACCCACAGTGTCTAGTCTTGCCCCATACTGACGATTGAAATTTTTAAATTCATATTCATCAAAGTCAGAAATTTTGAATTTTTCAAAACCTTGCCTCACCAGAGAAATAAGGTGAGTGCCGCCAACCCCACCCATGCCAGGAATCGCAATCGTAAAACCTCTCAATTTTTCCTGCTCAGCTTCTGTTAGCAAACCGATATTTCTCGAGAAAGCTTCATTATAGTTAAAGGTGTCTGAGTTATTGTCCATGTATATAATTATAATTTAATACTACTTAAACACTACTTCCGGATTCTTTCTATATGTTTGATACTGTTCTTTGTATTTTGGATAGCCTATTCTGGTCAACCACAGCAATGTTTCACCCTCACCAACTCCGCAGATTGATTCCATGGTTTTAGACTTCATATCTATCAATTCCTTTTGTGCTTCACTATAATCAAACAAGTCAAAATCAAAGGAGTGCTTAATCAAGAAAACCGCAAATGTTGGCTGCACTCGCAAACCAAGACGTGTTGCCATCAACCAAAAACGCTCCATTGCCCGACCAGCAGCCACAGCTTCTTCATCATTTATTTGTTCTCCGCTTTTGATTAAGGCGCAGTAAGCCCCTGCTTCTTTATATCTAACCGACTCCATCAGGGCAGCAACTTTGTGGATATAAAGCTTACTCAAAATCTTAACAAAAACCCAAGACCTCAACATATAGTGGAAAAAGAACTTCTTAAAGATGTTTAGATGGAGCGTCCTTACATCTAGACCGTCAGCTGTTCCGTGCGCATCAGCCCCCGACCAACGGAGAGATTTGAAAAACAGCTCATGCAAAGTCTTATGTGAAAACAATACTTCAATCTGCCCCACTACGCATTTTGCAATAGTAAAAATATCCTGTTTATCTTCAACAAACACCAACCTGCTTCCCTCCACCATTTCTTCGCCAGCCTCCTGCAAAGCTTTTTTAATATCACTTGATAAACGCTCAGGCGAATAACCATGTCTATCAGTCAGCCTCTTATCAAAAAACCTAAACAAATCTACCCCTCTATCAATTGGGTCAAATCTTAAATTGATAGACGCCACATGGAGGCGATTTTGTTTGTCAGGAAATAACGACACAACCGAGTCATAACCATAATGATCAGCAGCAATGACTAAATTTTCAATCAATGCTCCTTGAGTAATAAATAAGGCGTAATAGCCACCAAATTTGATCTCGTCTCCTAGAGTAAGGGCATGAACTTCAATCACATTATCAACCACCACAAACCGCCAAGGCTGAAGGTTGTCGCCCGACGGAGCACTGACACCAGCGCGAATTATAGCTTTAATGTCGTTAACCAAGTTCATAATTACTTAATTAATTCTAACACAATACAGATACACAATTAACAACATCTATGTGTTATTCAGTATTATCCAGAAAAAACAAAAATAGCCAATCTAGCAATGATATACTTAAACAATAAGAGAGTATGAGCTTCCTTTTTTCACGTCACTTTTGGATATATACATTTTTAGTATTAGCACTTTCTGCCGGAGGTATATTTTTTTACACTTCCCAGTTCTCGGGCCAGATTACTTTTGACGACAGCATAGAAGTCATAAACGGAAACATCGAACAAACAGTCACTGTGTCTGGAAAGATTGAAGCCAATAAAATTACTCGACTCGGCTTCCCTGTTACCGGCACCATTCAGCAAGTGTACAAAGTTGCTGGTGAAAAAGTAGTTGAGGGCGACATTATCGCCTCTATCACTAATGAAACCCAAATCGCTGAATACAACTCAGCCCTAGAACGACTGAGATTTTTTGAACAACAGAAGAAAGCCGTTGTAAGAGGTTCTATTGATGAAGAGCGCTCTGTTTCCAAAACCAACGTCCAAATTGCTGAAGCAAACCTGGCGAAGATAGAAGCAGAATATGAGCAAGCCTTACAAAACGCTCGCAAGCAATTACTATCATCAAATCTTCAGGCCTACCCTGAGTACAAATACAATGATGACGTACCACCAACGATTTCCGGTAACTATCTTTGTGAGAATGAAGGAACTTACACAATCTCAATATTTAAATCATCTGCCAACTCAAACAATTCCTACAAGCTGTCTGGCTTAGCGACCGGCACCTTTGAATCAAACATCGACACAGCTCAGCCTCTCGGCGACTGCGGACTTTACATCCAATTCGACGCGGATGAATTCTATCGTAATAGCGACTGGACAGTTGAGATCCCCAACAAAAGAAACCCTGCATATGTCTCAATCAAAAACGATTACGACCTACTCGTCACACAAAGAGACAATGCCATTAAGCTAGCTAAAGAAGATATCGTACTAGCCCAAAACATGGAAAATCTGACCGGAGCTTCACCCACTTCAGAAGCCATTGCTCAAGCAGACGCCAATATAGCCCAAGCTAGAGCTCAGCTAGCCTTGCAAGAAGCCCGAATCGCAGACTTCACTATTCGCTCGCCTTTTGCTGGTGTCGTGAGTGCAGTAGATATGAAAATCGGAGAACCAGCCGGACCACAACATACAGTTACAGTTGTTTTTGAAGGAGAATATGAACTAAAAGCAAAAGTGCCAGAAATAGACATAACCAAGATTTCTGTTGGCGATTCTGTAAAAGTAAATTTTGACGCCAACCCTGAAAAACAATACGAAGCTAAAGTAACATTCATTTCTCCTGTATCAACCAGCGTTGCTGGAGTTTCCTACTATGATGCTCAAATACAATTACTTGAGGATATTCCTTGGATGAGAGAGGGGCTAAATGCTGATATTGAAGTTGTTAGCGCCAGCAAATCAAATGCAAATATAGTGCCGAAGCGTTTTGTGTTTATAGAAGACAATAAGACCTATGTACTAAAAAAAGATGGTGAGCAGGCTATCAAGACGGAGGTCAAAACCGGACTAACCAGCACAGACGGCATGATTGAACTATTAGACCTACCTATTGGAACCGTCATTCTATTACCATAACCATGAGAGAATTAAGGATTGGATTATTTCTTGGACTACGACAAATTCAAAGAGCTAGTCTTTGGACCACCCTTCTTATTATCTCCGTCATACTTTTCACCTTCCTAAACTTAGTGAGTGTTAGTGGTATTTTGATTGGTATCGTTGATGGTGCCATGCACGAAGTGCGCACAGAGGCCATTGGCGACATTAGTATCAACCCACTAGACGGTGAGACTAGAATCAAAGAAACTGAGAGGCTTATCTCTGAACTAAGCTCATACCATGAAATTGCTGCTTTTTCGCCGCGTTATGTTGGTATGGCGACTATTGAGGCCAACTATAAAGAAAGAAGGAGCCTGAATGCTGAGCCAGACATAATCGCGGTCAATATCACCGGTATCGACCCAGAAGCCGAGGATGAGACTTCCAACATAAGCAGCTTGGTTTCTGAAGGAGAATATCTAAATCCAAACGAAAGCGGCTACATACTACTTGGTAAATATAGCGTGGACAGATACGCTGCTGAATTTGGTGACGTGTTTGATTCACTTAAAAATATTTATCCTGGTGATCCGGTACTAGTAACAGTCAATAACCAAACTCGCGAATTCATAGTGAAAGGAATTGTAGACTCAAAAGTGGACCAAGTATCATTAGCTGTCTACATACCTGAAAGAGAATTCCGGAGAATGTTTGATCGAGTAGACCACAACGCAAACCAAGTATCAGTCAGACTCAATCACCCATACGATGAAACTACCGTCAGAGACAGACTGCGTGAAAGTGACTTAACCGAGCTGGCAAAAATAAATTCGTTTACGGACGACATCCCTAAGTTTGTAGTTGATATTAAAGGCACTTTTACTCTGCTTGGATTTTTTGTTGGCGCAATCGGAATCGCCGTTGCATCTATCACAATCTTTATCATTATTTTTATTAATGCCCTATCTAGGAGGCGTCAGATTGGTATCCTAAAGGCAATAGGCATCACTCGCCGCACTATCGAATACGCCTACGTCACGCAAGCCATATTCTATACAATCATTGGATCAACACTCGGCATAATCATCACTCAGTTTGGCTTAATTCCATATTTTATAGAAAACCCAATCGACTTCCCTTTTTCCAACGCTTCTCTCAGCATCTCACCTGAAGGCATGATGATTCGTGCCGGAGCACTACTAATCGTGACCATTATTGCCGGATTTGTGCCAGCCTGGATGATTACTAGACAAAATACCCTAAATGCCATTTTGGGTCGTAAATAAATATCATGAGCATCATCACCGGAAAAAATATTTGTAAAAGCTACGGCAAAGACACCCTTGAAAATAAGGTGCTTAAAAACATCGATATTGAAGTTTCCGCTGGTGAATTCGTCGCAATCATGGGTAAATCCGGCGCCGGTAAATCCACCTTACTCTACCAGCTGTCAGCCTTAGACAAGCCTACCTCGGGAGAAATTACCATTGATGGCAAGAATATACTAGATTTTGACGAAAGTGAATTGGTAAACTTTAGACTGTACACGCTAGGTTACATATTCCAAGATTACGCCCTCATTCCTGACTTAAATGTTACCGAAAACGTTCTTACACCCTTGCTGATGCGTGGTATAGACTGGAAAACAGCTCAAAAAATATCAAAAGAAGTAATTGATTCTGTTGGACTGGAAGGAAAATACAACAACCTACCCTCTCAATTATCCGGCGGCGAACAACAGCGAGTATCGGTTGCAAGAGCAATCGCTGGAAAACCAAAAATTCTTTTCGCTGATGAGCCAACGGCCAACCTAGACAGTGTTTCTGGACGCTCCGTGATAGACCTACTGGCAAAGCTAAATGAAGAGGGACAAACGATTGTCATGGTGACACATGAAGAAGAGTACGCCAATCACTGCAACCGGATCATTCGGCTTGAAGATGGTGTAGTAAAAAAGATTGAGGACAGAAATTACCTGCTAACAAACACCACCAAAGGAAGTGTCGAACACGTCGCACCCATCAATCTTCCCACTTATTAAAGCTACTAATTAGAAAGCTTATCAAAAAACGATTCAGCTGGTTTAAAATCGTACATCTTTTTGATTAGAGAAAATTTTGGCATAACCCCCTCATTTATAGAGCCGACAATTGCCTTGAGGTCAAGCATAAAAGCTAAAGCAGGTGCTGAGTTCACTAGAGGATATTCTTTCTCTCCCCCAATTTGGACACAACCCATGGACTGATAAAATCCTGCGTGTTTTGGATTGATAGTAAAACAAAGATGAGTCACATCACACCTAATGGCAGAATGGATGACGTGAGACAATAAGCCTAGGCTCACCTCGGGATTTGAATGCTTACTCGCGCCGTCATCATGCAAGTCCCAGTCCACAGCAAACTGGCAAACCTCCGCCAGCTTATGTCCGCCACTTCTAAATTCAGATAATTCAGCTCTATAAATAATATCCATCGGCAGACCGCCAGAAGAATCCAGCACCATAGTGATAGTGCCTCCCAAAAAATCCCCCTCTTGTGCCAGGACAGTAACCGCTTCCGGTAAATTTATATAATCACTAATCGATGCAACATCATCTGATGCAGACTTCAGATACCCCTCTCTCACATACACACCTTTGACCAGAGAAATCGCTGATTCTTTTTCGGTGACAGTAGTAGCGATTTTGTATTGAATCATATCTCTACTGAGTTACACCGTACTTGTTCTTAGCTAAATATTTTGTCACATCTTCCACTGTATGCATCTGTACCACATCTTCATAAGCCGCTTCCATTTGGTAATATTGTTCAAAGGAAAGCAATAACTCGAATAGCTGAATAGAGTCCTTGGCTAGAGTGGAGATATTACTGCTAGGCTGAATTTCTTCTAGCGGAAAATTAAATTTTAAAGCAATCAATTCTTTCACCTCACTCACTATTTCATCGTATGATTTCATATCTTTATACAGGTAATGACGAATTCTTCCTTATATATACTACAGTATACCGAAGCTGGTACCGCTTTTTGATTATCATGCACAATATGTGAAAAAGTGTTTTTTGGGGTATTTTTACTAAAACTAATACCTTTGGGATGCACTCGAAGACCCTGCTTTATAGCCTTCAAATAAGCTTCTTTTAGAGACCAGACTACAGTAGCCCATTTGTTTTGCTCTAATGGCTCGAGCTTGACATACTCATCATATTCTTGCTTATTCATAAAAGCCTCAACGGTGCCAGTTTTAAACTTTTGTATTTTCTCTATATCTACACCCAGACCCCCTTCTGATGAATCCATCACCGAAGCGACAGCAAATCCTTCGCAGTGAGATATGGACGAAGTATAGCCATTGACCATAGCAATCAGCAAGGAATCTGTACTTTCGGTCAAAGTAAAAAAAGGTACTCCTTTATCATCATTTCTAATCTCAATATCTTTCTGCTCAGTCTTGTGCCCATGACTATTCAAAATCCTAACTATGCACTTCTTAGCTGCTTTTCTTCCGGCCAACCATTCATCTTTTTTACTTGCGACAACCAAATCATAAAGACTGATTTCATAAGCAGACAAAAAACTATCAACCGGAATTTTCAACACATCATCAACACTAATCAGTTCAAAAAGTTTAGTTTGTTCGGTAAAAGTATCTAGGACAAACAGGTCATTAAAATAGCTCATGTTGATGTAAGCTCTCTAGATAATCTTTCATCTCTTCGACTGACATAGCGGGCGGCGGATCAAATACTTCACCAAACGTCACATAGTGCCCTGTCTTTTCGACCCCTCTTACTTTATGATTCAGTCCTTCAAGACGTACAAACATGACACTGTGAGTATTCTTAATAAAGAAGTCTACTCCTTGTTTTAAGTTTAAAACATTATCTTCTCGACTGATGGCACCCTCTGGAAAAAGAAAGACGGTTTTGTTTTTGTTGAGCAAATCTCTAATATAGAAAATCGCATGAGTTCTCTCTGAAACTGTTCCACCGATTGAGAAGCATCCAAGCAGAGTCATTATGGGGAAAATTTTTGGATTGAAGCGCGGGTTTTTATATATGACATCTGAAGCCGGAAATCTTATTGGCAACAATCTTAAAAAATCCTTAAGTGGTAGACAAGCTAAAACAAGAAAGGGGTCAACCATTGATTGATGGTTGGAAATAATCAGTGAACCTTTTCTGATTTTTCCAATATCTCCAACAAATCTTCTTTTTACATCATAAAAAAGACGAAGAGGTATTGCTGCTACAATATATGCAAGCATTTGAGTACAAACTAGGATCCAATCTTTCTTTAGCATGCCTAATAAATTATTTTCATATTATCTAAGTATAGTACCAAATTTAATAGACTCCGTATTGGTGCAAAAAATTATGACACTTATGCAGCCACATGAAAAGCATTGGCAAATAAGATATTTTTGAGTATTAGTGTATAATTTTGTCATGGATAATCTGGAAATTCTAACCAAAATCGGATTATTATTCTTATTTCTAGCCATAGCTTTTGAGACTGTCTGGATTAGCATTAGATTACGAAGGGCTATTAAAGCTGGTAAACAAGCTAGAGCCGCAGCAAATAAAGCTGAAAATGAATCAGCGAGGATACTAGTAATCGGGGACAGCACAGCTCTTGGGACAGGCGCTTCGGAAGCCTCATCCTCAATTGCTGGCATGCTCATTAGAGACTTCCCTCGCTTTTCACTTGTAAACGAATCTGAGAATTCTATGAGCATAAAAAGAACTCGTGAAAAAATCGAAACTTTACTAGATCAACATTTTGATATTGTCATGATCAATACTGGAGGGATAGATACTTTGTCTTTCACTCCATTTAGAAATTTCAAGGCTGAACTTGAGAAAATTCTAGCCTACACTAAGGAGATGGGAGCCTCTTCTACTATCATCATTTCAATGAACAACGTCGGCACTGCCCCAATCTTTCATTTTCCTATCAGTGCTATTTTTACCTATCGTAGTCGCCAACTCTCAAGATTATGTGAGAGTATCTGCAGAGAACAAGGTGCAGTGCATGTGCCCTTATTTACAGAATTCAAAGACGAACCTCTGATAGAAAAAGGACGTCACCATTTTGCTCACGACTGTATACACCCAAACGACACAGGCTACAGCATTTGGTACGAGAGAATCAAATCAGTTTCTATTCATAAACTTCAAGAGCTTCACAAATAACCATGACACAGAACATCTTAAATTGGCTGACAGACTTTACTAAATCACTCGTACCGACAAACAACGAGGAGTTGATTGTATTTTTAATTAACTCGGCCATTACCCTTCTTGTTATTAGAATCGTCAGCATGATAGTGCGACTATCTAAAAATAAAATACTCGGGCTTACCACTGCTCCTTTTTCTAGGACAGACACGAGCGGTAAAAAAATTCTTATCCTAGGAGACAGTACTGCTGTAGGAACAGGAGCCAGCAGGCCAGAGGACACCATAGCCGGTAGACTCGCACACGACTTTCCAGAAGCAAGAATTTATAATAAAGCAGAAAATGGCGGATTAGTTGGGAACCTTAATAACCAAATTAAAGAACTCAATAATGAAACTTTTGACTTTATTATTGTTAGCGCTGGAGGCAATGATGTCTGGCACATGACCAGACTAAAGAAACTACGAAAACAGCTCAACGAAATAATTCCTCAACTCACCAAACTGAGTGACCATAGAGTTATTTTCTTAATCTACAACAACATTGGTTCGGCCCCCATCTTCCCTTCAATTATTCAACATTTCTTAAAAAAACGTTGTCATAAAGTGCAAGGAGTAATACGCGAAGTTACTTATGAATATGAGGTACCAACAATCAATCTTTTTTCTAAAGACAGAAACAATCCTTTTGCAAAAGATCCTGATTCACTATTTGCTACTGATGGCATACACCCTAGCTCAGAGGGATACCGACTTTGGTATAACAGACTATGGCGCAAAATGTCTGAGAATGGTTACCACATATAAAAACAAAACCACCTTTTGGTGGTTTTGTTTTTATATGTCTTTATGACCTACTCAATCTTCAAGAGCTCCTTGAGCTTTGGCTCATCGAAACCGATGATAACATCGTCTCCAATCTTGATAACTGGCACACCCATTTGTCCAGTCATATTAATCATTTCTTCTCGCTTTTCAGCATCAGCTGCAACGTCATGTTCTGTGTAGTCAACGTTATTTTCCTTGAAAAATTCTTTTGCTGACTGGCAAAAATGACAAACTGGAGTGCTGTAAATTGTAACTGAAGTATCCATAACAAATAATTATAATCTTAACGAAATATAGTATATCAGTTTACCGCCAAAACTGGTACCACTTCTTTTCTGTCTCCACGGTACTGGTCGCCAGAGGCTCCACGTTTTCTTTCTTTTCATCTAAAATAACCACCACTTTTTCCCCCTCCAAAGCCACATCAAACTGCCGTCGCATCTCTGCTTCGATACCTCTATCGTCTGACAAATACTGCACCTGCTCTTCCAGTGAATCTTTTCTGTCTTGAAGCATCACAACCTCCTCTTCGGCCTTCTCTCGTCTTTCTCTCATTTCCATTGCGGTTTCAAACCTGATATACGCACTCCAACCCACAACCAAAACCAACACAAGGATTAGACCTTGTGTAAAAGGAGAATTGATTACTTCTCTGATTTTTCTTTTTTGATGAAAATCAAACATATCTAACTATTTTACCTGAAAACTACCCACTTTTACTAATTGCTATACTACGGTAGAATAGCGCCATGAGTTTTTTATTTCATCAAAAGACCAAGAAGGCTATCAAATGGGTATGGGGAGTAATCGCTATTTTGATTATTTTCAGTATGATTTTTGCTTATTCTGGCGGAAGTGGTTTATTCTAAATTAGATTTTAAAAGGCCGGCCCCGA